>CAITEL010000029.1 GCA_903891375.1 uncultured Neisseriaceae bacterium | reverse complement strand
TGGTTCGGGATTATCTGGTTATCTTTACGTACATGGTGGTTGGAATTATATTGCATACGCTGGTGGAGTAGCATCAATTCTTGTATTTCTTTATTTTATTAGCGAATATTTTAGTACACGCAAATTAACATTAATATCTGACAGCATCAAAGGAGAATAATCAATGGCACAATTTATATTACCAAACATACATTCCGAACAAAATCCATTACGGATACTTGGCCCAGCTGGTGAAATTTTCGAATTTATTCGAACAGGACATTCTACCGGTGGTAAATTTATAATGTCAAAAACAATTGTTCCGCCAGGTGTTGGCCCAACCCCACATCTTCACCATAGTACAGATGAGTGGTTTTATACACCAAATGGTGGAATAGTTCTGTTTATGGGACAAAATGAGTACTCAGATATTTGTAATGAGCCGGGTAATAACACAAAAAAAGAGAAATTGTACGCTACTAATATGGGAATAAATGAACTTATTTATGTTCCACGAAACCATGTTCATGCATTTATTAATAATACTGATAAAGAGCAACTGTTGTACATGATATGGACTCCAGATACGGAAGACGTATCTATTCTTAATTATTTCAAAAGTGTTGGACAAGAAGTAACTGATATTAATAATATCCCAACCATTGAGCCATTGGCTAAATTACGATTTGTATCTGAAGCACCAAAATTTGGGATAAATCAAAGTCATGATTTTTGGCAATATGTGGAAAAAGTTGATTATTCTTCTACACCTATGGACAGTAATAGTGATACATTATCTCGTTTATTAAAAGATAGTGAAAGTTTTTTGATCGCAGACATACTGGTGTAAATATTGTTTTGAGAAGGTTAATATGAAAGATATTCTTATTGTTGGTGGCGGTATTGGTGGCTTAACTCTCGCTTTATTTTTACATAAAGCAGGTATTCCGTGTCGAGTTTATGAGTGTGTTAATACAATAAAACCAATTGGAATGGGTATTAATTTATTACCATATGCTACTGAGAAATTAGCACAGCTTGGAATACTTGACAAATTAAGAGCGGTATCTATTGAAACTCGAGAAAGCGTATTTTGTAATAGATTTGGTCAGACAATTTTCAGTAGACCTGCCGGTAGGTTAGCAGGAAATAAATACCCACAATTATCAATACATAGAGGAGAATTGCATAATGTCCTCTTATCAGAAGTATATAAATGTATTGGCGCTGAAAGAGTATATATGGGGTGGAACTGTACCAATGTCTTACAGTTTGAGAATTATGTTACAGCTAAATTTACTGATCCTCAAGGAAAGTTATATCCAGATCAACAGGGGTCATTACTAATTGGATGTGATGGTGTTAATTCAGCAGTTCGAAAATTATTATATCCCGATGAAGGCGCTCCATTATATCGAGGTATTAATATGTGGCGTGGAGTTAGCCAGTGGGTGCCATTTTTTTCTGGGGCCAGCATGGTTCGAATTGGGTTGCCTAATTCAGGGAAACTAGTTATTTATCCAATTAAAGATAATATTGGTGAAAATGGTACACAATTAATTAATTGGGTTATAGAAATTGAAACTGCAAACTATTCTGCACAAGATTGGAATCAAAGTGGTCATGTGTTGGATTTTATTAACTATTTTTCTGATTGGAAATTTGACTGGCTAGATGTTCCAGAAATACTAAAAGCACATCGAGGTAAAATTTTAAAATACCCCATGATGGATAGAGATCCTGTTAGTAAGTGGAGCTTTGGCATGATTAGTCTTTTAGGAGATGCTGCTCATCCAATGGTACCATTAGGATCAAATGGTGCTGGTCAAGCTATATTAGACGCCTCTTTTTTGCAACAATGTATTATAAAATATGGGCATTCAAATTTAGCATTAAAAAAGTATGAAGACACACGGTTATTGCAAACTGCTAGAATTACTAAAATAGATCGTTCGATGGCACAGGATCGATTATTACACGAGGTTTATTCCCGAACTAATGACTCAAGAATTTTATCTATAGATAGTATATTATCAAAAGATGAACTGATTAAATTATCAGAGCCTACGTATAATTATATCGAAGCTTCTTAATGTTTAATGTTGTGTAGTATAACTAAACTATATTTTATTTCTTTTTATGTATTACTTGTGTAACATTATTTTTATATATTTGATTATTAGGATTAAAACTCATGTCGACGTTG
>CAITEL010000028.1 GCA_903891375.1 uncultured Neisseriaceae bacterium | reverse complement strand
ATCAAATTTTTCATCAAAAGCTGTGCTCTTTTCGTTCTATTATTATTTTTGATATTGTTTGAGATAATTGTTTAAGATTTGGCTGTTGTATTATAGACGTATGGTCAGCATCGAAAACAAAATTTGTAATATTCCCTGTGCTAAATTTACTCCAGCCCCAATCATCTAAATGATTATCATTATGAGATCTAATATGTTTAATTGATTGGTAGTAGACACTTTGCAATTTAAATTAAACTTTCTGGGTGATTAGGTAAGAATACATTAAATCTTTATCTCCACCCACAATTTTATTGGCAATTTGAACTGCTTTTTTGGGGGGTAGGTGTTCTTTTAAAATGTTCAGTGCATTTATTTGCTCAATAGATAGGTCATTAGCCTGCTGTTCAATAATAGGTGATATAATTAAAACAAACTCTCCACGTTGCTGATTATTATCGTTTACGATAAACTCCAACAATTCCCCAGCTGGCAATTTTTTTATAGTTTCAAACTGTTTAGTTAGTTCTCGCCCCATAATAATTTCGCGAGAATCACCCAAACATTCAACTATATCTGTCATACAGTCGACGATTCTATGGGGTGCTTCATAAATACAAATCGCAAAATTGGTTTTTACCCATTGTGACAATGTTTTTATCCGTTGTACTTTAGTATTAGGTAAAAACCCATAAAATAACGTTTTACAATTTAAACCCGATACAGACAATAAACTAATATAAGCACATGCCCCTGGTAATGGAGAAATACTAAATCCAGCATCATAAACACGACTACACAATCTAGCACCAGGGTCAGAAACACCAGGAGTACCAGCATCACTAATTTGTACTACCGTTAGTCCTTCTTTAAGCCATTCTATCACACTAGTTGCAACCGAATTCTCATTATGTTCATGAATTGGTACAAGTTTTTTGTATCTTATACCATGTGCATTAAATAATTGTTTGCTTGTTCTAGTATCTTCACACAATACAACATCTGCACTGGACAGTACATCCAATGCTCTTAATGTGATGTCTTTTAAGTTACCTATCGGGGTAGCGCAAATATATAGCATTTATTTCTCTATTAATTAAAAAAGTGGCTGAAATAGCCACTTTTTTAATGTTATCTGCCGCGTTTTGGCAACATCTGCGAACGAACACGCTTATGAAGACGCTTAACCGCTGCTGACATTTTTCTTTTTCTTTCAGTGGTAGGTTTTTCATAAGATTCACGAGCACGAAGTTCAGTTAATGTACCAGCTTTTTCAACTGCTTTTTTAAATCTTCTAAGTGCAACATCAAAATATTCCGTTTCCCTTACTTTAATTTCAGGCATTTGTAATCCTTTAAATATACGAAGTTAAATAACGTTTAACTTTCAAAATTATTTTATTTATTTCTAACATGTGCTTAATTTCACAAAAATAGTGAAATCGTAAAAAAATTAGTTTTTCTTCTTCATTTTATTATATAATCAACACTATTAGTGTTAATTATCAGAAAATCACCCCCTTAAAGGATATAAGTGTTTAAACAGGGTATTTTACCATAGATCACCACATGGATGCAACTTATTATTTTTATATAACGCCCATTCAAGCTTCAAATACGACACTAATACCAGTAATTCCCCATAAAGGTTAAAATGTAGTAAAATCAATACCTGTGAGCGATATCAAAAAACTATTTTTCGCAGGGTT
>CAITEL010000027.1 GCA_903891375.1 uncultured Neisseriaceae bacterium | reverse complement strand
GATGGGTTTTCTGTTGTTGCCCCAATTAATATTATTTTACCATCTTCTAAATGGTGCAAAAATGCATCTTGTTGGGCTTTATTGAATCGATGAATCTCATCAACAAAAATTACTGTTTGTTTTTCAAAAAGACCATATGTGTTTTTTTCTGCTCTCTCAAGCGCCTCTTTAATCTCTTTTATACCACTAAAGATAGCAGATAACCGTATTGCATCACAATCCCAAGTATTAATTAGTATATTAGCTATGGTAGTCTTACCTACACCAGGAGGACCCCAAAGAATTATGGATTGCGGTTTAGAATTAGCGATAAGGCTAAGTGGCTTGTTTTTGCCAATTAAATGATCTTGCCCAATAACATCGATTATTGTTTTTGGTCGTAATAATTCCGCTAAAGGTTGATACATTATAATTCTTTTAATTTAAAGGTATATATTATATCACAGATATGGTTATTATGTTATGTTGGGGTATGGATTTCACACGGTTCGTCTGCATCTAACCAGACAAAATTATTTGCATATGCTTTAGCTAAATTAGTACGCTTTAACACCAGAGAGGTTTTATCATAAGCGATTAATTCTTTAGCAATTAATAATGTATATTCAAAAGTACGTGCCACTTGTTGTAAATCATGCAATACTGCAATAATAGTTTTTCCGTTTTGTTGCCAGTTTTTAATCAATTGAAGTAAGTCATCGGTGGTTTGCATATCCATCGCATTAAATGGCTCATCTAAAATAATAACTTTAGCCTGTTGCATTATTATGCGTGCAACTAATACTCGTTGCAATTGACCACGGCTCAATTCGTTAATATATCGCCGTTTAAACCCACTCAAGCCAACCTGTTCTAAACATTCATCAATACGCTCATTATCTTTTTTAGTGGTTTTTTGAAATAATCCAATTTGATACCAACAACCTAAAAGCACAACGTCTTCAACAGTTAATGGCAATGATGCGTCAATTTCAGTGACTTGTGGTAAATATGCTATATCAGAACGATTTAATCCCTCAAGGATAACTCGACCACTCTCAGGTTTAATTTCGCCTAATATAGCTTTTAATAAAGTGCTCTTCCCCGCTCCATTTGGCCCAACAATTGCAGTAGTAGTACC
This sequence comes from uncultured Neisseriaceae bacterium, assembly GCA_903891375.1. GTDB lineage: Bacteria > Pseudomonadota > Gammaproteobacteria > Burkholderiales > UBA11063 > Aquella. Next base: position 5,978 of record CAITEL010000027.1, on the reverse strand, counting down.
AAAATTAAATGCACAACTTAAATGATGTACCACAGGGTGACGGTGGTAGGATATAGTAACATTTTCGCAAGCAAGTCTCACAATAACTACTCACCTGCATCAATTCTATCGTCATATTTTGATGACTTATGTATGCTTATACACTGCGCCATCAAAATATTTAGATATAATTGCGCTGATGAGTAGTTACTAATACCTGCATCAATTCTATCGTCATATTTTGATGACTTATGTATGCTTATACACTGCGCCATCAAAATATTTAGATATAATTGCGCTGATGAGTAGTTACTAATACCTGCATCACTTACCTCGTCATATTTTGATGTTAAAGTCATCACAAAGGAAGTTTCATTAACTCTTCATACGCTATATCTACATTACTTGCCTTAGTAACTGCCAGAATGCAATCTAAAACTTTATTTTCCATAGCTATTGCCCGAGCATTATTTACACGTGTTTGATCTTCAAAATACCATTTGATGTAGTTCTCAGGTTCATCATACGACACCGATAAGTCTTCTACAACTTTTTTAACATCATCATCATTAACTGATAGATTGTTATCTTTAATATATTGTTGAACCAACATACGTAATGTAACTAAACGTTTCGCATCTTGCTTAAACATATCATGAGTTAACTTGATTTGATCGTCAGGGTAACCTTGTTTTTTCATGTTTTCACGTGTATTATCCATCATATGATGAATTTCGTCATGCACTAATACATAAGGAACCTCAAGTGGACTAGAATCACTCAACGCTTTTAATACGTTTTCACGTGTTTTAACATGAAGTCTACGCTTCATTTCACGTGTTAAGTTCTCTTTAATTCCTTTTTTTAACGTCTCAATACTACCATTATCAACACCAATACTTTTAATAAATTCATCAGTCAATTCTGGTAACTGTGCTCCTTCAACTTTTTTTAGTGTTATATTAAACACCGCTAACTTACCTTTTAGATTTTCAGCTTGATATGACTCAGGAAAATTAACTTTAACCTCGCGTGTTTCACCAGCAGTCATGCCTTCAACACCTGCTTCAAAATCAGGTAACATATACCCTTGACCCAATACAAAGTGATAATCTTCAGCCTTGCCACCCTCAAATTCAACACCATCAACGCTACCCACAAAATCTATGGTTACTTTATCGCCATTTTCAGCTTTTTCTTTGCCTGGTTCATAAGTACATCTTTGTTTTCTAAGAGAATCAATGGTTTTATCCACATTAGAATCATCAAATTCACATACAGGTTTTTCAACTGTAACTGTCGTTAAATCGCCAATTGTTACAACTGGCATAACTTCAAATATTGCTGAGAATACAAATTCTTCCGCTTCTTTATCTTCTTGATTAGAAATATCAAATTCAGGATGCCCTACCACGTCAATTTTATTTTCAATAATAATATTAACAAATTCTTTATTTATTTGCGTATTTAACGCATCCTCGTAAGCCTTCCCGCCGTACATTTGCTCAACTATATGACTAGGGACTTTACCTGGCCTAAATCCTGGAGCTTTAGCCTCTTTCGCATATTTATTTAACTCTTTTTTTACCAAGCTTTGAACGATGCTTTTATTGATCGTAAATGTTGCTTTTCTCTTCAAACCCTCTAATACCTCAACAGCCATAGTACATTCCTTTATAAAATCTATGTCACTAACGCATTATTATAGCATAACTTAAGTAACTTTATATAGATTAAATCGGCATTGAACTGTTATATCATACATCAAGTATATAACAAGTGCTCACCTATTTCATAAGATGAAAGCAATTGATTAAAATTTTTTACACCAAGTAAATGTAACGCCTCCTCGTATCTATCCATGGGGTCTACATCAAAAATTAAATCTTTTAGTGCTGGAACAACTAACCAGTTACCATTTTTAATTTCCTCTTCAAGTTGGATTTCTTGTATGGCAGTATATCCCAGCGAAATAAACAATTCATCACAATCATTATTATGTAGCATTTCAATTAATAAATTCTTATTATTAGTCAACTCAAAAACTGGGCTACCATATGTAGTAATATTATGTAAAAAGTATCCGCTATCAGTACACATTGGGCCACCCCAAAAGAGATATTTTTCTGTTAAAAGATGCTTGTTATCTAATGCATTCAACCCCTGAAATACTTTTTCTAACTGTTTACCTATTGGCTTATTTATCACCACTCCAACAGCACCCAACTCTTCATCGTGATCAGAAATATAGAATACTGTTTTTGCAAAAGTATAATTATGCAAATTAGGTGAAGCTACTAAAAAATGATTTGATAAATTTGCCATGGTTTTATCCTATTCTAATAATTGTTAAATAACTTTGGTTTAAAAGTATCTACATTGTAACATTTGCAAATGTTTTTAACAACAACTAAAAATGAATATAACTTATGTATTTTTTATTATTTAATGATATGCTACTGCATACTGTTTAGCTCATTCATGGTTACACCATCATGTGGTGCTTGCTTTTTAATTAAAACACCATGTTCACCTTTATAATCGTACTGTATAGAATATTGATTATCACTAATTTTGTACACATTTGTTATGTGCAATCCATCATCTTCCGTTTTCACAGCTTTATGGATCTTCTTGTGTTGTGGTTTTGCAATATGCTCTTTATTCTGTTGTGGTTTTGCAATTGGTACAAGCTTAGCTGAATCTAAACTAAAGTCATGTTCTTTAGTAATTTTAGTGGTATCATTCGCTATATCTGGAGCGTTTTTTTGATGGCTAAGTACATTTATATCTTTAAAATTTTGCCTAAAACTCTTACCAGAGGTATAACTATACGCCCAGATATTTAATCCTGAAATAAATAATCCAATTAATATGAGTATTCCTGCTAACTGATAAACATTAAATCCATCTATTTTTCCCACAATTTTTGTAGCCCCTGGAACAGCACCAAGAACTGTACCTAATTTTTCCTTTTGTGTCATACCATCTTCAAGCGCACCAACTCGAAGCATTGTCGCTGGGTGAGTTGCCATTAATTTTGATTGGAATGAATTATCATTATTTTCTGTTTCATCAAAAATCTCAAGTACAGAAATCAACTCATTTTTATATCCAATACTCGCAGCAAATTCATCAGCCCGATACTCGGTAATTCTACTCATCTTTTTACTGAATAAATAAAATAATTTACCACCTAACCAATTTAATATATACACTGGTAAAAATAAAACAACTAATCCATAACCAAGGATAGACGCAAAAACCCCAACCCCTGCACTAGAGTCACTTCTAGACAATAAGTTTGCATAACTTATACCTGAACAAATACGTTGAATAAAACACACCACGGCATAAACCCACATCACAACACGAGTACCAAATGAACCAAAAATTAATGAGGATAATCGTAGGCTATCTTTATAATGAATATGTCCTAATTCATGCGCTAATAATGCTTGCAGTTGCCCATCACTAAAACGTTTAAGACAAGCTCTAGTAATAGTGATAGTATCATACCCTGAAGCAAATGCATTCAAATCTTTACTATCCGAGATTCTTAATTTAAAAGATTTGCCGCTATACTTTGTACCATAAATACTATTAACTCTTTCAACAACAGCATCAAATAAAGGCGTTAATTGTTGTTTTTCTTTACCAATTAATTTGCGCCCAGGAAGAAAGATCCCAATAAAACTAGAACCAAGTTTAGTATAACCAATTAAAGTTAAAGACGCCACTAGTGCATAGTTAAACACACAACTACTCATGAGCATAGAAGTATATTGAGGTGTATACATAAAAGGAAAATCAATTAGAAAAGCCAACATAAAAGCATTAAACAAAACACAAAGTACTAAATAAATCATACAATTTTACCTTTAATTATTTAAAAAATTTAATAGTTCCAAAATTTCAGTAGAAGTTTTGCAATTAAACAAACTATTGCGAAAATCTTCTTTCATTAAATTACGAGATAACTTCGCAATAAGTAGTAAATGTGTATTATCTCCACCATTATCTTCTTTAATAATTAAACTAATAATAAACCTAACAGGTTCATTATCAATCGAACCCCAAGCTATTGGATTATTTAATTTAATTAAACACACACTACTATGTGATACTACGCTAGTTTTACAATGCGGAATGGCAACTCCATAACCAATGCCAGTGGCATAAGTATCTTCACGCAACCATAACGATTCTTCAATTTCATCCATAGTATTGGTTCTGCCACTACCCTTTAACAAACTAACCACTTCTTTTATAGCCAAGTGTTTAGAATCAGCATTTGAATCAAGCAAAATTAAAGAGTCACTCAATAATTTTTGTTCTTGATTAATATTAACCGCATTAAATACATCAAGTAATTGCTTAACTTGAGTAGAAGTAGAACACTTACACGCCTCTAATACTAATTCACAACATTTTGTGTAATTTAGCTTGCTTAAATTATACTTTATACTAGGAATTACTGGAATTGACATACTTAGTTCATTTAATCCAAGCCCAACCAATAATGGTAAACAATCAATATCTCCCGCCATCTCTCCACACATACCAACAAATTTCTTGAGTTGATTACATTTCGATACAATCTGTTGTAATAATCGAATAAACGCAGGATGCATTACATTGGCAAGGTGTGAGACTTTATGGTTACCTCGTTCCGCAGCAAAAAAATACTGTGCTAAATCATTAGTACCTATACTAAAAAAATCAGTTGACTTCGCAATATCTTCTATAGCAAAAGCAGTTGATGGTACTTCAATCATCGTTCCTAATGGTATATTTGAGTTAATTTGAATATTTTTCGCTAATAATTCATTTTTAAGTATCAATACTTCATTTTGTACCCATTGCATTTCAGTTGCCGTTGCAATCATTGGTACCATAATCCACAAATTACCATAAAAACTCGCACGCAATAATGCCTTGACTTGTGTTTTAAATATCTCAATATATTCTGGATAAAACCTCACTGCTCGATAACCTAAAAAAGGATTTTCTTCTTTAGCAATATTTAAATAATCCAATGGTTTATCACCACCAATATCTAAAAGGCGAACAATTACTGGTAACCCATTAGCCTTTATAAGTGCATCTTGATAAATTGCAAATTGTTCATCTTCAGTGGGTGCAGAGTGTCTATCCATAAAAATAAATTCACTGCGAAATAAGCCAACCCCTAAAGCACCATAGGTTATAGCACGTTCAACTTCAACATTTGTCGCAACATTTGCCACTAATTCTACTCTGTGATTATCTAGAGTAACTGGTTCAAGATTGGAGTATTCCAAATTTTGTTTCTGGAATGTGTATGCTTCTTTTACTTCTATGGTATAATAATTTATAATTTCATTACTTGGATTTAGGAGAACTAAACCTCTATTACCATCTATAATAGAGCACGACTTGTTGTCACCTAACACATTAAAATTAATATCTTCAAATCCATCAATATCACTAACTGTTGGTATATCAAATGACCTTGCTAAAATTGCCGTGTGTGAAGTAGAACTTGCTGAGAATAACACTAGTCCTTTAAGTAAATTTTTATCTAAACTTAAGAACACTGATGGAGTTAACTCTTTAGTCATTATAATTGTTGGCTCAGATAATTTAATAGTCGTGTCAATCACATTATCATAAATAATATTAATCAATTGTATTATCAGATCTTGAATATCAATAACTCTTTGCTGTAAATATAAATTAGTCGAGCCCGCAAAGATATTTTGATAATGTAGGTAAGCACTATGCATCGCCTTTGCTATACTTAATTCATTAGTCATCTTACTAGTAATATTTTGAATAAACTCTTCATCATCAAGTAAACTATAATGAGCCTCTAATATAGTTTTAACGTTAGAATCCAATGCAGTTGAACGCTCAGAGACAAGTCTTGCTTTTAAACTTTGTACTGCATTAGAAAAACGAATTTTATTATCGACAAAATAAGGCAGGTCATCTATTTTATTCCATACATCATTATT
>CAITEL010000026.1 GCA_903891375.1 uncultured Neisseriaceae bacterium | reverse complement strand
TACACGTCGTCATGTTTTATTTAAGTATCTTTACGTCCAAAATTTCGCATCTAAAAATTAAATACTTCGAGTATAATGTAGTGAGAAGTTGGAATTTTAGGGAAGAATTTTTGCAAGTTAATTTTTACATGTCAGTGTTAAGACTATTACTTTTTTAAAATAATTCTGCATGACTTCCAGTTCGAATTAATATTATAGCAGTTTTTGATATTTTATAAATTAATAACCAGTCGGGCCAAATGTGTAATTCAAAATATCCTTTATAATTTCCTGATAATGAATGGTTTCTGTATTTTATTGGGAGTTTTTCTTTATTTCTTAATAATTTTATAACATCAAATATATCTTGTTTATTTTTACCTTGAGATTGAACTCGTTTAAAATCACGCTTAAATTCATTGTGATACTCTAATTCTAATATATATTTTTCATCTTGTTGTTTAATGGTTTTACTCATTTATTCGTTCCATAATTGTTCGAGTTCATTCATTGAAATTTTATGGGTTTTACCGTTCTCAACATCTTCAATAGCTTCTTGCGTTGTTTTATTTGGGATATTCGTTGAATAATGCACTGGAAAGGGAATTTCTTTCATATATATTACTTCATTAAGAAACAATCGTATAGCATCAGTGATTGATAAACCCATTTGTTCTAAAACAAGTTCGGCATTTGTTTTTATATTGTGTGGTATATTAACATGCACTTGACTGTATTTCTTAAGAGATTTTTTTGGGTGTGATGAATTAATCATATGCTTTTACCTTTTAATCATTATAAATTTATATGTGTATATTATACATGAAAAATACATAGTATGTAGATAAATTTTTAACAAATAAAAACATTCAATGTGTTAGGCATCTCACAATTAATAACTTACCGAATTGATGGTAAAATTCTGACATCAACCATGTCATTATTTAGATGCCTAATTACATTAATTAACTTGATGGCACTGCATTTGAATTTCCGTCCACATTTCATTAACTAAAATACGAGTTTTAGGGTCATACGCTGTAAATGTATAATTTTTAGACATATCGCTCGGGTATATCCACTCTGTATTTCTAAGTTCTGGAGTTAGTAATAAAAATGCAGTCTTATTGGGAATACTTGAACCAGTCGATGATGCTAAAGCATATGCGTTTTTGGGTTGGAGGATTGTGTTAATAAAATCATAAGCATATCGAACATTAGGTGCATTTTTAGGGATAACTAAATTATCCATCTCAAACATATTACCCTCTTTTTGCATCATTACCCCAATATTTATCGGTGAATGTGACGCCTTAGCATCTTGTAGGGTTTTATATATATCGATAGAGTAACTCATGGATAACCAAATATCACCACGGAGTAAGCCTCTATAATAACTATCTGTATCAAATTTAGCCCAATACCCTGAGGCTTTATCAATAAGATTACGTGCTTCATCCAAATCTTTAATATTCGTCGAATTAGGATTCTTGCCCAAATACATTAAGGCCGCAGCAAAAACATTACGAGAGGAGCTAAATACCGTAATATGCCCTTTTAGTTTTTTTAGATATTTGGGCTCAAAAATTACCGCCCACGTATTAGGTACAATGCCTAATTTGTTAAATATATCTTTATTATACGCTAAAAATACTGGAGTATAAGCATATGGAACCGAATATTGATTACCTCTATCATACATTGGGTTCATAAACTTTGCATCAATATTATTAATGCCCTTAATTTTATTCTTATCTAATTTTTGGAGCTTCCCCATCTTAGATAACTCTTCTACCGCATAACTAGTAGCCTCAATTACATCATAACCAGAACCACCAGCTACAACTTTGGCTAACATCTCATTCGGGTCGTTAAAAAATGTTTGAGATAATCGGCATTGGCAGTTCTTTTCAAAATCAACTATTGTTGAATCAGCTAAATAATTAACCGCAATAAATAAGTTCATCTCAGGAATAGCCATAGCTAACTTAAATAAACATAAAGAGATAGTAAACACACAGAACTTTTTCATCAAATAAGCATCCCAGAGTAAATAATTTCTACTTAAACAATTGCGGAGAAATCTTCGATGCAATTGTAGTTAATGCCAAAGTAAACACAATAATAACCGTGGATACTGCATTTATTTCAGGAGTAACTCCCATCTTTAGCATAGAATAAATGGCTAATGGTAAAGTGGTTGAACCTGGCCCAGCCGTAAAAAATGTAATAATAAAATCATCTATAGATAAGGTAAAAGCCATCAGTCCACCAGCAACCACACCTGGAAATATAGTCGGTAAAAGTATTAAGAAAAAAGTCTTAAATGGACTTGCACCTAAATCTCTAGCTGCATCTAAAATACTATCATCCATACCATGCATTCTGGTTCTCACAGCTATTGCTACAAAACTAATACAAAATGCCGAATGGGCTAAAACAATTGAAGCTAACCCTAGAGTAAAATTAATTAAAATAAAAAAGAGTAACAGTGATACGCCAACCAATAATTCTGGAGCAGCCACTGGCACCATGATTAATGAAGATAATAATGGAACTTTATATTTATGTAATGACACTCCAGCCAAGGTACCTAATACCACTGAAATTAAACTCGAAATAAATGCAATACCTAGAGAGTTGACCGCAGCTTGAATTAATTCTTTATCCGTAAATAACACTTTATACCATTTTAAAGTAAAGCCAACCCAACCAACATTCACTCGTGAATCATTAAACGAAAATAATACTACGACAATTAAAGGTATGTATAAAAACAAAAAACCAGAAATCCCACAAATAAGCATACTTTTTGAAATTTTACTTGTTTGCATATTGTAATGCTCCAGATCTACGGGCTAAAATTGCAACTATTGCCGAAATACCTAAAACTAGTAACGTCATAATAATTGCAGTAACACTACCTAATGGCCAATTCATTGTTTGTAAAAACTGTTGCTTAATTAAGTTACCAATCATTAAAGAACAATTATTACCCACTAACTCTGGTACCACAAACATACCAATACTCGGAATAAAAACTAATGCACTCCCAGCTAAAATACCTGGCAGACTCAGTGGCATAGTTATTTTTAAAAACGATTGTAACCGAGTAGCCCCCAAATCACGAGAGGCTTCAATCACATCATCATTATGCTTTTCCAAATTAGCATAAAGTGGCAACACCATAAACGGTAAATTGATATACACCAAACATATAACCACGGCAAAAGATGAATAAAGTAAATTTACTGGTTGAAACCCCATTATACCAATGACATAATTAATAATGTGGCTTACCCCAGATTGAGGGCCTAGAATTATCATCCACGCATAAATACGAATTAAAAAACAACTCCAAAAAGGTATTATAACCAGTAATAACAATATATCACGATATTTTTTAAGGCTTTTTGCAATAAGCATAGCTAATGGATAGCCAATTATTAAACAACAAACAGTAGTTATCACCGAAAAATATAACGAACGAATACACAACTGCCACAGAAAATAATTAGAAAAGGCAAATTTAAAATTATCTAAAGTTAAATTGATTTTATTCGTATTACCAATATGTTCTATAAGTGGTGCTACTCCGCCATAACTCCCAGGTTCACGAAATGCTACAAACACCATAATAATAGTTGGAATTAAAAATAAAATAGTTAAGTATATAATTGGCGGTGTTGATAATACTTTTTTTTCTGATAGTTTAATATTTTTATTCATTTTTATACTCATCTAGCTATAAAACTGCCAGCTTGTGGATCAAAAGAAAGCATGACTTGGGCATTATCTTCAAAAAAGCTAGCCTGTTCAGTTTTATAATTAGCTAACATTGCTTGAACCTTAGTTCCATTTTCTAACATAAAAATATATAACGTCCCCTCACCATAATAATAATACCCGTGAACAATAGCTTTCGCAAAAAACAGCTCTGCATCTTCTGGCTCACGTCTTTTGGCCTTTACCTTCTCAGGTCGAATTGAATACCAACCACTTTGGCCCACAGTTATATTATTTAATGAATCCATTTCTAATTCAAACTCAAGAATATCAGCTACACATAAAGTTATTCGGTTAGCTTTTATTGCTATTACTTTAGCTGGTAATAAATTGCATTTACCTAAAAAATCCGCCACAAAATATGTGTTTGGTTTAGAATAAACCTCCTGTGGTTTGTCTAATTGCTCAACATTACCTAAGTTCATAACTGCGATTCTGCTGGACAAGGCTAAAGCCTCACTTTGATCGTGCGTTACATAAATAAATGTAACTCCTGTTTCTTCTTGAAGTTTTACTAGCTCCACATGCATATGCCCACGCAAACGAGCATCTAATGCCGATAACGGCTCATCTAATAAGAGTAATCTTGGTCTATCCACAAGAGCACGTGCTATTGCAACACGTTGTCGCTGACCACCTGATAACTCATGTGGATAACGTTTAGCAAATTTAGTTAATTTAACATCATCTAATAGTTCTGCTACCTGTGATACAATTTTAGATTTATCCCATTTAGCCATTTTTAACGAAAACGCAACATTATCAAAAACGCTCATATGTGGAAAAAGTGCGTAACTTTGAAATATTGTATGCAATGGTCGTTTTTCTGGTGGTAAATCAGTTATATCAATCCCGTCAAGTAATATTTTTCCAGAATCTGGACGAGTAAACCCAGCAATCATTCGTAGCAAGGTGGTCTTACCACATCCAGATGGTCCTAGCAATGTAAAAAACTCGCCTTGATTAATATTAAGGCTAATGTTATCTACCACCAAATTATCTTCAAAAACTTTGGTTACGTTTTGAATCTCAAGAATTGCCATAAGTATAAAAACTTTATAAAAAATTGATAACTATTTAAAATAAGCGTCGGATTAATTCACCACCCAACTCAACTCCAAATTTCTTTGCATTATTTTCATAACCACTAATATAACGCACTAATGCAATATATTCACGTTCAGAAAATATTTGTTTATTCGTAGTTAAAATTCGAGATTCAAATTGCGCCATGAATCTATCCGCCAAATCAAATATATCTTCAACAACCTGCTGTGGTTTTGGCACAAAATGTAAATTTGAGGTGATTCTTAAATATTTATAATTGATTCCCTTTTCTAATGCCCCACCCGACTCATCTGCAATTATAAACTCGGTTACCCCATTAACCATATAATTAAACTTACCACTAATTTCAGTAAAGCCACTTGTCATAAAAAAATTAGCTAAACTGGTATAATCAGTCGCAGTTTTTAAAATAAAATATAACTCAAGATCTAGTTTCATATCTGGTAAATATTTAATCTGTTGCTGAATTTTATAAATACTTGCATCATAATCAGAATGCTGGATATGCCCGATATTTTGTAATACAAATTTAAACAACTCATTATAAATATTCGACACTTGCGCTTGGCTCACAATACCATTTTTATCAACTAATTGAACTACGTACTTCATGGCTTTAACAACGTATTTGTTACCACGCTCAAAAATTTGCCAGTTATTATTTTTATCCAAAATATATATTGTAAATTGCTTTTGAGTATATTGCGTTATATCTGGTAATAATTTAATTTTTACTGGCTCTTCAAACGCAATATCAATAATATAATCTAACGTCGGATTAATTTCTTCTTTGTAAGGAAAAGGGAGTTTTTTAATATCTGCAAAAATTGCTTCTAAACTATCTGATGGATAGTCTTCTACTAGTTCATCTTCCACCGCAATTTCTATATTTTCTTTAGGAAGTTGAGTATTTGGAGCTATTTTTGTTTTTATTGGTTTAAATATATCTTTTTCTAACTTATTATTTATGTTTAACGCTTGTTCTAAACTATCAACGCCATCCAAAACTAGCGGTTGGCTATCCTCTATTACATCATCAGTTTTATGATT
>CAITEL010000025.1 GCA_903891375.1 uncultured Neisseriaceae bacterium | reverse complement strand
CTTTTTTTGTTTTTGTTTGTGCAAGTTCTAGTGCATCATATACAATTTTTTCGGCAACTGATTTTTTACCACATTCCATAATTATGTTAATGAATTTTGATAATTCAGTACTATTAAATTTAGGATCTGGAAGGATTACTCGCTTCTCAACTTCTCTACGTCTTGGCATTAATACTATCCTTTAAAATTATTTAGGGCGCTTTGCACCATATTTTGAGCGCGATTGTTTACGATTTTTAACACCAGCTAAATCTAGTGAGCCACGAACACAGTGATAACGTACACCTGGTAAATCTTTAACACGACCACCACGAACTAGAACCACCGAATGTTCCTGTAAGTTATGACCTTCACCACCAATGTAGCTAGATACTTCGAAACCATTAGTTAAACGCACACGACATACTTTACGTAACGCCGAGTTTGGTTTTTTAGGAGTTGTTGTATATACACGAGTACATACACCCCTTCTTTGAGGACAGTCCATTAGTGCAGGAGATTTACTCTTCTCTTTAATTGCACTGCGACATCCTCTAATTAATTGATTAGTAGTAGGCATTGTATTCCTTCTTATATTATTAATAAAAGCCTTCACATGTTCCCATTATTTAACTGTAAAGCTAAACTTTGGACCAACTAATACCACAGTAGCTACTACTTACTTAACGCCATAACTACAGCACAACCACTGAAACAGCAGACAACACCCTAATTTAATGGAAAGTAATTTTTGCAAACACTCCGATACTAGCCCTCGATTTTAGCACAAATAAGGGTAAAATATCAACAAGTATTTGAAATATTTTTAATGATTGGGGAAATATGGTACGTATAAGGGTCAAAAAACCAGCGAATTTCTCATTCACTGGTTTTTATTTTATATAGAAAGCGTATTAATAGGTTAAACCTAACGTTATTGTTTCACCAAAAGTATTTTGTGGGATATAAGCTATACCAGAAATATTAGATTGATGCTGGTAGTTATTCCAAAAGCCACTTAATCCAACTTGAAAATCTGGCGTAACATTGTATTTTGCACCAAGAGTTGTTGTCATTTGGTAATTTGTTGCCGCATAGCTTTTTCCGTAACCAACAGGTGGCTGTTGTGTTTGGATATCTTTAATTGCACCAGAATTATCCCAATTATAACTAACCAACTCATCCGCATAAAGCATAAAAGAATCACCCACCAAGTATGCCACCCGTGTGCCTAAGCCACCAGTTAGAAAATAATCAGTACCCGATGGTTTATATCCATTAGCCACAATAGTTGAAGATGACCAGTTAGCATTACGACCAAACATCACATAAGGCGTGACTTGAAGTTTATTATTTGCTAATGAAAACGCATACCCGCCTTTCATTGTAGCACTATACATGAATGGATTTTGTCCAAATGCGTAAGCTTGATCTCCTGGATTATTACCTGTACCTTGGCCTCCACTACCACCATTTAAATAACTAGGACCTAATACTGGTTGACTATAACTAGTCACCATATTTAGGTTGGCGTCAAGCCAAATCCCCATAGCAAATAAATGCTCAACCTCTAAGTTTAACGCTTGCTGATTAACTGGCGCAACTTGTTGCGCCCCATTTATCAAAGTCATTTGAGAAAACTCATAACCTAAATTATATTGATTTTCAAATTGTTGAAAGTTACTATTATCTGTGGCATACACTAATGTTGTAAATAAACCCAATACTGTTAAACATAATTTTTTCATTTTTAAATATATACCTTCAATTAATACGTTAAACCAATAGTTACCATACCACCATAATACCCACAATTACATGGCGCATATATTGAAGTACCCGTTGAATCGGTTGGTAATGATGCCATAGGTTGATATATACTATAAAAACCATTTACACCCAATTGTAATTGTTTATATAAATTGAATTTAGCACCTAATGTGCTTGTAAAAATCATGTTATTTTGTGGCTGAATACCACCAACTGGACCTGATTGATCCCAATTATATGCAACTAATTCATCAGCATAAACATCAAACATATTGTTGATTCTATATTCTAATCTACCACCAAGACCACCAGTATAATAAAAATCGTTAGTAATATTTGCATCATTATTATTTTGAACAGTACTTGCTGATAAATTGGTGTTTCTACCAATTAATGCATACGGTGTTAGTAGTAACGTATCTGGAACCATCGCAAATGCATACCCTACTTTAGCATTCAAGCCACCAAGGTTTGGCTGTTGGTTAAACATAGAATTGCCTGAACCAACACCATTTACTTGATTATTTAATGTGCTAATTACAATGTTACCATCAACTAAAAACCATACTCCGTTATTAAACAACCGCTCTATTTCTAAATTGATTGAACTTTGGGTGACTCCCGATATTTCGTTAGCACCATTTTTTAAAGTGCCTTGACTCATACCGTAACCAAGATTGAATTGTTTGTCAAATTGTTGGAAAGAACTATACTTTGATGTGCTAACTGGATAACTAATCACGTTAGTGTTCGCCACTGTACTAGATTCATCAAGTACAGGCATAGTAGTCATCGTTGTAGCTAGGCTACAAGTAGCACAAAAACAACTCATGACTGTTGCAATTATTCTTAAACGCATAATAATGTTGCACCTCTAATATAAATGTTTATTGTTAGTCAGGCAGGATTATATCATAAGTTT
>CAITEL010000024.1 GCA_903891375.1 uncultured Neisseriaceae bacterium | reverse complement strand
GGCTCTTTATGTGTTTCAGGGTCTTTTATAATGGGTTTGCATTATTGTAAAAACAAACACGACTCAGAAAAGAAAATAAATAATAAAAACAGCCTGTTATCTTTATTGTAAATTCTGATTTGGGTTAAAACTTATGATATTTGGTAAAAGACCCTGAAACCCATATAGAGCCAAAATCATAAAGATGAGGTAATTACCTCATTAAAACTTCGTACCTTACAGAGTACTTAAAAGTGGTTTATTTGCATGCACCGTAGTAAATTTTACCGTACATTTAAAATCACCAAGTAACTCAGCCTTAACCATATCGTCGAACCATTTTTCACCGTCTTTTACTGTAATTAATTTTTGTTGAACGACTTGCTGTATTATCTCTGCAAATTGAAATATTTTACTTAAAATAGCAAAACTTGTAATCGTAGAATTTGCAGGTATAGCTGTAATATTTTGCAAATTATTTCTTAAAAAAAGTTGCGCTAATTCTGAACCCATCGACTTATTTACAAAATTTCGTTTTAATTGCTCTAAAATAATTTTCGTAATATTCGTGTACGGCGTAATAGTTATCGAAGAAGCATCTACATCTGTAAACGTTAATACACCTGCTGGTTTGACAAGGCGTACAACATTCTCAAATAATAATTCATAATTTAAACTACTAACTAATAGCCTATCTGCATGGCAAGCATCAAAATACTCAGCAAACCCTAGATCTAACATTTTCTCTTCATCGGCGACGTAATACTGAATTTTTGGATGCGTAAAGGAATTATGTGCTTGAGTAATCATACGGTTACTTGAATCTATCGCAATAATATTTCCATTAGTATTTTTAGCCATAAAATATGCATTTGCACCATGTCCACAACCGATTTCGAGAATACGTGGGACCTGATTTTTTGAAAGAACATTTGACATTAGCTCTAACATATGAGTAATTGCAGATTGTTTAATTTGCAAAACACTTGGCACTTCCATCATTACCTTCATGGACTCAATCAAAAAATTAGCTGTATCTATCAAAATATCATCTAACTTATGGAACTGTTTAAAATATATGTTGCTCATATTACTGCCACCTTAATAAGTATTAAAAAATCCATCACTTTTATACACAACTTAATCGTTAAACAAATCCATTATTGCTTTTTGTTTACAATCTATTCCACCAGATTTAGAATTAATCCATTCAACATCTAGGAACTCGGTTAAATTGATTCTTTCTGTAAATTGAGATGAACCATATGATAGCCAGTGCTTAATAACAAATTTCTGAATAGTTGGTGATAACATATATTGTTCATACTGTTTTGGGTACATATCTAATGACATTACAGCTTGGATAACGCCACCTAATAATAATCCACGAGTAAGTTGTATATCTCTAGCCCCAACAGATTCACCTGTTTGATCAAAATTTATAGGATAACCTTTTTTTAAAATCTCTATTACAGAGCCGTTATTTAAAGTGCAACGAATACCGTTGCTTTCTTCTAAATAATGAAATTCCTTATGAATTTTTTTTTATTAAGGTTAGAAATTCTTTATCGTGTGACGAACAACTTATACAGAATTTATTTGTAGTGAGATTTGAAACATCAAGATTTTTTGTAATGTCGTCCCCAGAACAACCAAAAATATAATCCGCAGTAGTAAAAACAGAATTAATATCAGTAGCATACTCAAAATCATCAGTGTGTTTTATTTTCTTTTGATCTATATCGTATACAATAACGTTATGCCCCATAGACATTAATTTGTGTGCAACAGCAATACCTATTACACCTAATCCAACAACGGCACAAGAAAGTTTATTTGAATAAAGTGAGAATAAAGATGAAATTTTATGAACAGTTGCCTCTGCAATCATGTTGGATTCAATTAATTGTTTAGCTGCGGAAGACGCTACAGCAACTACAGGTACATTTTGGTTATTGCGTTTTATTCTATGTAACCCTGAGGATGTCTGTTCAATTCCACAAACTTTATATTTTTCAACAATAAATGTTGGAACAGAACTAATACAACAACCACCGTCATCTAAAATAATAAGCCCATCAATATTCTTATGAGATAAATCATTGATAACCATCTGCCACAGCTTTTTAATATCAAACTTAAAACACTCTGAGAAACTGCCTATATGATACGGTTCTGAAGTTTCCTGATAATTATATTCTGAGGCTATAATTTTTGTAATCACTTCGTTAGAAGATGAGTATATTTTCCCCAAAAAATATATATTATTTGGCTTAACACCGAGCATCTCTATAGATTTTAATAAATCCATTGTCGTAAACAATAAATGTTGCACGCAAACAAGTATTTTAATTTCGTAATTTTATAACAGATGAACTAGCACGTTCTACTAACTTTTGTAAAGTCGGCAGAACTTTTATATTTTCATGAACCATTTACCATTTACCATTAAGTACTAAAATTCAAATTAATCAATAGAAATTTTAACACAT
>CAITEL010000023.1 GCA_903891375.1 uncultured Neisseriaceae bacterium | reverse complement strand
CGGGTTCGAGTCCCGTCCGCTCCGCCAATATCCAAGTCTATAAAAAAGTCAATCATTTGTTTAACTCTCGATAAAGGTGTGACAATGCAATTAACTCAAATTGATTTTAAAACTAACAATGCTAGCATAGAGTTCGCTAACTCTCTTAAAAATACTGGATTTGCAGTATTACGCAACCACTCTATTGACTACACCCTAGTTCAAGATGTATTTTCTGAATGGGAACTATTTTTTAATAGCAATTATAAAAATAATTACATTTATCATAATTCAACACAAGATGGACTATTTCCTTTAAATGTGTCAGAGACTGCTGTAGGTTACTCGGTTAAAGATATTAAAGAATTTTATCATTACTACCCGTGGGGGCAATACCCAAAGGAATTAAGTGACAAAACTAAAATATTATACAACCAAATGAATCAATTAGCGAGTAAGCTTCTAATTTGGGTAGAAGAAAACTCTCCAGTAGAGATTCGTGAAAATTTATCTGAACCACTATCAAATATGATAAAAAATTCAGAACAAACCTTGATGCGCATTTTACATTACCCTCCACTAACTGGTGATGTAGAAGAAAACGCAGTTAGAGCCAGCGCACATACCGATATAAACTTACTAACTGTATTAGTCGCAGCCTCACAATCAGGCTTACAGGTAAAAGACTTAAACAACAATTGGATTGAAGTACCAGTAGACCCTGGTATGCTTGCAATCAATATTGGTGATATGCTCCAAGAAGCAACAAATGGTTATTATAAATCCACATCACATCGAGTAGTAAACCCCACTGGAGCAGACAAACTAAAGTCACGATATTCGATTCCACTATTTTTACATGCAAGACCTGATGTAGTTCTTTCACAACGATATACCGCAGGTAAATATTTAGAAGAAAG
The DNA here is from genome assembly GCA_903891375.1 of uncultured Neisseriaceae bacterium. Taxonomy (GTDB): domain Bacteria; phylum Pseudomonadota; class Gammaproteobacteria; order Burkholderiales; family UBA11063; genus Aquella. The sequence goes on along the minus strand of CAITEL010000023.1, from coordinate 3,793 downwards.
ATTAGCCTCTCTCGGCATAAAAAAATAGGTAACTGATAGTAACATTGTAATGCACATACTTTATGTGGTACAATCTTAACTTATACTTTCTTAATTTTAGGATATTATTTAATGAAAAGAAAACAATTTGCTCTTATTTTTATGCTAATTAGTTTGGTTTTTTCGCAGACAGCTTTCGCTGCAAGATTTGGTGGAGGAAAAAGTCGTGGGATGCAACGTAGCCAATCAACATCAAATTACAATAGAAACAATAACTCACAACCTCAATACAATAATGCGCCACAAAATCATGGCAATAACGGAAATATTGGAAATGCGGGCGCAACTGCTCCACGTCAAGGAATGGGCGCTGGCACTGCTGCGGCCATTGGGGCTGTAGCAGGTGCTGCAGGAGGATACATGTTAGGTAAAAGCATGTCAGGGAATAACAACGAAAACAATAAACAAGCAGCCAGTGGTGTAGCACAACAAGAAGCTACTAATCCTGCTACAGTACAACCTGAGAGCAGAACGCCTTGGGGTCTTATTGGAATCCTTGCGGTCTTATTAGTGCTTGGCTTAGTTTTCTTCCGTAAAAAAGCTAATCCAGGATTTCCGACCCCTGGCAATAATCATAATATCGGTGACAATAAATTCAATATACCAAATTTTCAGCGCAACGCCAATCAAAATAATGTTAACCAAAACAACAACATGAACAGTGGAGCTGGCTTTAATGCTGATAACAGCGACCGTATGCCTGATGGAATAGAAAGCATATATTTTCTGCGTCAAGCTAAAGGAATGTTTTTACATATTCAAAGTATGAATAATCCTGAAAATGTATCTGAAATTGCTAAATATTTAACTCCAGAATTATACAGTGAAGTCAAAGAAGATATGGCTAATAATAATTCTATTGCCGACTTTACAAACCTTAACTGTAATTTAATTAGTTCAAACATGGAAGAAAACGTACTTACTGCATCGGTTAATTTTAGTGGGTTAGTAAGCGAATCATCAGAACAAGCACCTCAACCATTTGTTGAAATCTGGAACTTTATTAAACCAGATATCACCAATAATAAATGGCTAGTTGCTGGGATTCAGCAAGTAGACACTACAAAAGGACAAAAATAACGACTGCAACATTTTACTCTTGTAAAATAAGTTGCAATGACTCTTTATTATAGAGTACTACTCCGCAGTAGTGATTATAAAACTACTTGCCTGCGCAATTATACTTAGCACTGGCACAAATGAGGTTTTTGATGAAGCGATGCGCCGTGTGACTCTCGTACATCAGGAGCGAAAGCGAAAAGCTCAATACATGCCCGTGTTAAGTATATATCTAAATATTTTGATGGCGCTGTGTATATGGATACATAAGCCATCAAAATATAACGATAGAATTGATACAGGTGAGTAGTTGCATTATAGAAATGATAAATCCATGGATAAAACGCTCCTACTCATTGACGGTTCTTCTTTTATATTTCGTGCATTTCATGCCATGCCAAATCTAAGCGCACCTGATAAAACACCAACTGGCGCAACCTATGGCATAATAAACATGCTAAAACAAATGTTAAAAAAATATGATACAACACACTGGGGTTGCGTATTTGATGCTCCAGGTAAAACATTTCGCCACGATATTTACCCTAATTATAAAGCCAATCGTACAGAAACTCCAACGGAGTTAATCCCTCAATTTAAAGATATATATAAAATCGTAACTGCGTTAGGTATCCCTGTTATAATCCATGAGGGAGTTGAAGCAGATGATGTTATCGGCACCCTTGCAAGAAAAGCCAAAGAGCTTGGCTTTAAAGTCTTGATTGCAACTGGTGACAAAGATTTTGCTCAACTCGTTGATGACGATATAACTCTTATTAATACCATGAATAATGAATTGCTTGATTATAATGCAGTTATTGATAAATTTGGTGTTAAACCATCACAAATAATTGATTATTTAGCATTAGTGGGTGATAAAGTTGATAATGTACCTGGTGTAGATAAATGTGGGCCTAAAACCGCTGGAAAATTGCTTGAAACGTATCAAACACTAGAGAATATAGTCCAAAATGCCGATAAGATTTCTGGAGTAGTAGGAGAAAACCTGCGTAACTCACTTGAATGGCTGGTTACTGCTAAAACATTGGTTACCATAGATACCAATGTTGATTTATCGCATATTATACCAGATGGAATCTCACATCTAAATTTAACCTACCCACAAAATGAATTACTTGCCGAATATTATGCTCAGCTTGGTTTTAAAACTTGGCTCAATCAAATTAATAATGTATTAATAAGCAAAACATCCGCTAACAATGATAAAAATGTGTCAGAAACAACAACAACCACTCAAGAAAAAATAATACTATGCACTAAAGAACATATTTCGATTAGTCAAAAAACACAATTACACAAATTAACACATGAGATGATTACAAAAAACGAACCAATTTCTTTAGTTATTCTTCCTGATAATTTAAACACTCCACAATATATTAAATATACTTTTATTGCAACATCAAGCCATGTATACACGATACAAAATGAGGTATCGATACTTAAAGCAGATTTATTTGATGAACCAGAACAAATTGACAATTTTAATGATGAACTTAATCAACTCTTTTGTAGCAATATACCTAAAATACTACCGCACTATAAAGAAACATTACATATTATCCAAAAATGCGCAATGCAATTAAATAACATTATTGGTGATATTACCCTATCCCATTACATCCTTAATTCAAAAAACTCACATCAACTCTCTTATATTTATAAGGAAATTGCCAATGTTGATATATTTGATTTAATAACCACAAAAAATAAAATTAGTAAATCAAATAACGAAATCATGAGCAATCACGAGTTAATTTTATCTAATTACCAGAAAATTGCAGAATACGCACAAATTATAGAGCAAAACTTACAAAAAAAACTTAATGCGAAAGAGTTATATTTATATAAAGAAATAGAACTGCCATTAGCTAGAATTTTGGTAAATATAGAAAATGCGGGTATTACATTAGATGTGCCACATTTAAAAATCATAGAGTCTGAACTAAGCCAACAATTATCAATTTTAGAAAATCAAATCTATAAAAATGCTAATTGTGTCTTTAATATAAACTCACCCAAACAATTACAAGATATTTTATATAATCAATTAAAATTACCGACTAATGGTCTCAAGAAAAACACCACTGGTTATTCTACTGATGAAGATGCGCTAAATACAATAGCTGGACAAGGTTTCAATATTGCAACCTTACTTCTCGAGTATCGTGGTTTAAGTAAACTATTAAATACTTATGTAAATAAACTTCCGCTCTTGGTTGATACTGAAAGTAAATTGCACACTACCTTTGACCAAGCAACAGTTGCTAGTGGTAGGTTATCTTCTCGCGACCCTAATTTACAGAATATTCCTGTTAAAAGTGGCTGGGGGCGTAAAATTAGGCAATGTTTTATAGCACAAAAAAATCATGTGTTAGTCTGTGCTGACTACTCGCAAATTGAACTGCGGATATTAGCTCATTTCTCTAAGGATGAAAATCTAATTGATGCATTTAATCATGATTTAGATATTCACGCAATGACTGCTAGTGAAATTTTTCATAAACCATTAGCCGAAATCTCCAAAGATGAGCGTCGTTACGCTAAAACCATTAATTTTAGCTTACTTTATGGCAAAACAATATTTGGACTGGCTCACGAATTAAACATAGATAGAACAACAGCTAAATTATACATCGACACTTACTTTTCTAAATATCCACGTGTACTTGAT
>CAITEL010000022.1 GCA_903891375.1 uncultured Neisseriaceae bacterium | reverse complement strand
TTTGCATATAACAAAATTAGAATTTTTAGATAAAGGAATCTAAAATGTCACGTCAAACTTTAAGAAAGAAAAAATTCTGTCGTTTTACCGCAGAAAAATTCACAGAAATTGATTATAAAGATGCTGAATTATTAAAAAGCTATATAACAGAAACTGGTAAAATTATTCCATCAAGAATCACAGGAACATCAGCAAAGTATCAAAGAATGCTGGCTGCCGCAATTAAGCGAGCTAGATTTTTGTCTTTGATTCCTTATTCAGACCAACACTAATAGTAGTTATAGAGGATTATAAAAAATGAAAATTATTCTATTAGAACGTGTTGCTAATTTGGGAAACCTCGGTGACATAGTAGAAGTAAAAAACGGATATGCGCGTAACTTCTTGATTCCTTATGGAAAAGCTAAGCGTGCAACAAAAGCTAATTTAGATGAGTTTGAAGGTAAACGTACAGAGTACGAATTAAAACAAACAGATGTTCTAGCTAATGCGCAAGCACGATTTAACCAAATTAATGAAAAAATTTATGTTATTTCTGCTAAAGCAGGAGTTGATGGTAAATTATTTGGTTCGGTTACTGCCTTTGATATTGTTGAAGCGGTAAATAAATCAGGTGTTGAAATTAAAAAATCAGAGGTAGCGTTACCAAATGGACCATTAAAAACAGTTGGTGAATTTAATGTTGACGTTATTCTTCATCATGATGTAAATGCAATTGTTAAGATAAATGTTACTGCAGAGGCATAACACTAATTTTAATAAAGTATTATCATATTGATTAAAAAAACCCACAAGAGATGTATTTGTGGGTTTTTTTATCTATGTGCGGCACAATTTTATCAGAAGTTACGTCACTAAAAAAATCTACGGTCGCTGGGTTTGTCTTTGGCAAAAATAATATATAATGCAATAAGTGTGATTACACTACATAATACTAGTACAGCAACAGGTGCACTCATACCAAAAATCGTCCAGTTAACCTTACCACATTCACCATCACCTTTTAATATGTATTGAATAAAACTATGTATCGGTATCTTCTTATAAAGCATATCTAGTGGCATTCCGCATGAAAATGGTTGTTGATCTGGTGGTAAATGCATAAGCCATATATGGCGTGCGGCAATTTTGATGCCAAAAATTGCAAATCCTCCAATTAGGATACCATAGAGACGTATCAAGAAATTTTTAGGATTATGCATGGCAAATATCAGAGATAAAATAGCGATAATCACAAGAATTACTCTTTGTGCTATACAAAGTGGGCAGGGTGCGACGTTTTGGAAATATTGGGCATACAATGCGTACCCTAAAGAGGCTAAAGAGAGTACGGCAATTAGTATAAATAAACTTCTCTTATTTGACATTTTCATAGCTCCTTTTCCTTTTACTTAATAGGCAGTATATCATATATTAAACATATAAAACAATAATATTGAAGCAAATTCAAAGACAATGAGTACATAATCATGGTTTTATAAATTACTAATATTATAATTAGGCGCTTCTTTTATTATTTGTACATCATGTACATGTGATTCTTTTATTCCAGCAGAAGTTATTTCTACAAATTTGGCCGTTTCATGCATTTGTGTTATATTTGCTGCTCCGATATAGCCCATAGAAGAGCGTAAACCACCAAGTAATTGATGTAATACTCCAGATAAAAGCCCTTTATACGGAACACGACCCTCAATACCTTCTGGTACTAGCTTATCTTCTGCATTGGTTATTTCTTGGAAGTACCTATCGGCAGAACCTTTACTCATTGCACCTAATGAACCCATACCACGGTATGATTTATAGCTTCTACCTTGGTATAATTCAATTTCACCTGGTGATTCTTCTGTACCTGCTAACATGCTACCTAACATCACAGATGAAGCACCTGCTGCTAATGCTTTAGCTAAATCTCCAGAAAATCTAATTCCACCATCGGCAATTAGTGGCACTCCTGTACCAAGAATTGCTTTTGCGACATTATTAATCGCACTGAGTTGTGGCATTCCAACCCCAGCTACGATGCGTGTAGTACAAATCGAACCAGGGCCAATACCTACTTTTACGCCATCAGCACCAGCTTTAATTAAATCTAATGCGGCCTCTCCAGTTACGATATTCCCCCCAATAACATCAATATGTGGGTAGTTGTTTTTTATCCATCTTACACGGTCTATTACGCCCTGTGAGTGTCCGTGAGAAGTATCAACAATAATTACATCAACCAAAGCTTTAACTAGTAATTCAACACGTTCATCAGTGTCAGAGCCAGTTCCAACTGCAGCACCAACTCGTAATTGTTCAAATTGATCTTTATTTGCACTAGGGAATATAATATTTTTAGTTAAGTCTTTAACGGTTATTAAACCTTTTAGTTCAAAGTTATCATTTACAATTAATACCCGTTCAATTCTATGCTGATGCATAAGTTTCTGGGCCAAATCAATAGAGCTACCTTCAGGAACCGTTATTAGTTTATCTTTCGGTGTCATAATGTTTTTAACTGGTTGTTCAAAATTTGTTTCAAAACGAATGTCACGATTGGTAATAATTCCAACGAGTTTACCATTTTCTACCACAGGAACCCCTGAGATTTTTCTGCGCTTAGTAATTTCAATTAATTTTGATACGGGGCTATTAGGGTCAATTGTGATAGGATCCTTGACAATGCCAGATTCATGTCGTTTAACAATAGATACTCGTTGCGCTTGTTGTTTTGGTGTCATGTTTTTATGAATTATACCAATCCCACCTTCTTGAGCCATAGTTATAGCCATTTTTGCGTCTGTTACGGTATCCATTGGTGATGAGATAATTGGGATTTTTAAAGAAAGATTACGGCTTAATTTTGTTTTTACACTAACTTCTTTGGGTAACACTTTGGAGTATCCAGGGACTAATAAGACGTCATCAAATGTATATGTTTTTTCAATAATATCTAGCATGTGTGGTGTCTTTCTTTAAAAAATGTTTTTATGTATGAATCGTACTAAGTAAGTACCAAGACATAAATTTTCGGACATTTGTCATCCCAGCGTAGGCTGGGATCCAGACATTGCCCTTATTAAATTTAAAGGACATAAATAAATCCTTAAATAAAATACCTGATAACATGTGTCTCGGTACTTACATAATATCGCTAAAATATTCTTATGAATGCGCATTTAAATCTGATTGAGCTTCTATAATTTGACTAAAATCTTTAACATCTTTGAAACTTAGATATATTGACGCATAGCGAATATATGCAACTTTATCTAATTTAGATAATTCAGCCATAACCATATCGCCGATTAAT
>CAITEL010000021.1 GCA_903891375.1 uncultured Neisseriaceae bacterium | reverse complement strand
ATTGCTGAAGATACAACTAACTATGGACGAATTGACCTCACCCTTATTCTTCAAAATTGTGTTTATATATTTGAACTAAAAACCACCAATAAAGATAACCTAATACTTGACGATAATAATACCGATGACAATTGTACTGCATTAGAGCAACTCATACGCAAAAAATATGCAGAAAAATATCAAGGTAAATATGACAAAATATACCTTATTGGGGCTGAATTCTCGAAATCAGACCGTAATATAAGCGATTTTGCATATAAAATTATCGAATAATTGACAACTTATTCAATAATCTATTCGAGTATATTACGATTCTCGGCGCATTTCTCGTTTAGTAAGTGCGGTTAATACGATTGGAGTTATTATAGAGGTAATAATAATCATAAGTAGGAGTGCGGCAAAGAGTTCGTGATTAATTATTTTAAGTTGTAGTCCAGCGATAGCAAAGATTAAACCAATTTCACCACGAGGCACCATACCAAAACCAACTAACCATTTATTAATATTTTTAGGTAAAAATATTCCAGCAACGACCTTACCAATAATGGCAATAAAGCTAATTAATATAGCTATTTTAACTGTGGAATAATTAAAAGTATTAAGAATATCAACTTGCATACCTGCATATATAAAAAAGATAGGGGTGAAAATTTTTCCGTATGGGGCAACTAGATATTCGAGTTGGTGATCGTTTTCTAAAAAATGTTTTTTTCCTTTAATTTGCTGAAATTGCTTGAATAGTTGAGGTGATAGCATTAGTCCAGCCAAAAATGCACCAATAATAAAGGCTAAGCCGATTTGACCAGCAATGTAGGATAGGCTAAAGCAAAATACTATAATGATGAGTATAATAGTATCACTATTACTATTTACTTTGCTTAAGAATCTTATAATTGTGGGCAAGATGTATATCCCAAAAGCTATACTAATTAAGAAAAATAATGCTACGTTAATAATATTTATCCCGATACTACTAGGGTTAATAGTGCCTTCTAGGGTTAAGCCAGTGGTAATTGAGAGTAGCACTAGGCCTAAAATATCATCAATCACCGATGCGGCAAGCACAATTTTGCATGCTTGATTTTTTAGCATGTTTAACTCTTTAAACACACTAACTGAGATTCCAGTAGAGGTGACAGCCAGCATTGAGCCAATAAAAAGTTGTAAGTTGGTGTTGTGCGAATTTAAAATATATGGCACAACAATAAAAAATCCAAGTACAAATGGTACTAAAACACCAATAACTGCAACTATCACAGCATGTTTTCCAGCACTACTTATATCTTTAAGCGAAGACTCAAGGCCAATTTCAAGTAGAAGAAAGATACTGCCTAGTTCGGCAAAAAAGGACAAAGTATCATTATGGGTTATGTTAGTTAAGCCAAAGATACTAAAGGAAGCTATAGCACTAATTACAACACCAAATATCAATTGACCTAATACATTTGGTTGGCCGATTTTATCACTGGCACGAGCAAAAATAGCAACAGCATAAATTAAAGCTAACCAAAGTAATAAGTTAGTACTATAACTACCAGCACTACTTGCATAAGCGGTAGTCGATAATAATAAAATCATCAGAATAAGTGGTTTTTTCATATAAATCTTTCATCATGAGGTGGTCTAATTATCTTTGCAATAATCATGCCTAGTTCGTACAATAAATATAATGGCACAGCCAAAAATATTTGTGACAGAATGTCTGGTGGGGTTAGTATTGCAGCAACAATAAAGCATCCCACAAAAACATAAGGTCGGAGTTTCTTAATTTTAGCATAACTAACCAATTTAAAATAAATAATTAAAAAAACAATGATGGGAGTTTGGAAGCATAAGCCAAAAACAAAAAATAAATTAATCACAAAATCAAAGTATTTGCTAATATCTGTCATCATACTTATTTCACTAGATTTTATTTCACCAATAAATTTAAATAATGTAGGTAAAACTAAAAAATAGCAAAATAAAACGCCAAGTATAAATAAAATTAATACACAAATAAATGTAATCATAATCATGCGTTTTTCGTGACGAAACATTGCTGGGGCAATGTACTGCCATATTTGATAAATTGTATTAGGTAGTGCTATGATAAAAGCACATAGCATTGTGAGTTTTAGCGGAATAAAAAATGGCGAGGTTATATCTGTTGCAATTAATTTGCTCTCAAGTGGAATATAACTCAATATTGGTTTTGCTAAAATTGCGTATAAATCATTAGCAAATTTAAAGAGTATTAAAAATACGCCAATAAAACCAATTAAAATGTAAATTAAGCGTGTGCGTAAGGCAATTAAATTATTTATTAATTCTTGTTTCATTAATTAAGTCATCAAATAATTCTGGTTGGCGATCAAAATCAAGTTCTGGTTGAAAAAACACAATAGTTTCATCATAAGCTGTCTTCTCATCAATGCTATTAATAATTTGATTTTCTGGCATATTTATATTTTCCCGAATATTCTTATAAATATCCACAATCTCTTGCTTTGTGTGTTTTAGTTTTTCTAGGCCAGTGTTTTTGTATAGATTGTTTTTCATGTTGTAAAAGTCTGTTTTAATAGTATAAATAAATTTACCAATAGCAGTGGCTATTTTAGGCAGTTCTTTAGGGCCAAATATAAATAAGGCGATCACAAAGATTAAAATTATTTCACTAAAACTTATACCAAACATATCATAAAAACTCATGAATTAAATTATAAACACTAGGTTATCATTTTAACACAATTATCGTGGTATAATGTATGTCTTACATTTAAATTTAAGTATTAATATAATTAAGGAGTAATTGTGGACACGAACTTAACGAAGCTACAACCAAGTGAAGTATGGGGGTTTTTTGAAGAAATCTGTAAAATACCGCGTCCTTCAAAAAAAGAAGAAAAAATTCGACAATTTTTAATTATGATTGCTCAACAACTCAATTTAGAATATAAGGTAACGGATATTGGTAATGTTGTCATCAATAAACCCGCATTTAAAGGTATGGAAAATTGTAAAAAAATCACGATGCAAGCGCATATGGATATGGTTACGGCTAAGTTACAAACGTCGCCACATAACTTTGATACTGACCCTATAACTGCATATATTGACGGCGAATGGGTTACGGCTGACGGTACTACATTGGGGGCAGATAATGGCATTGGTATAGCTTTTGCCTTAGCTGTTTTAGCCTCAAACAATATACCACACGGTCCATTAGAGCTACTAATTACTACGGATGAAGAAGCTGGAATGACGGGGGCTTTTGCTCTGGAAGAATCCGACATTACGGGAGATATTTTACTAAATTTAGACTCAGAAGAAGACCATGAAGTATGTATCGGTTGCGCTGGAGGAATAAATACTAATATCAAACTCCCTATTAAAAAAGTTAAATACGAACAAAGCAATAAATATGCACTAAAAATTGTCCTTGATGGGTTATATAGTGGTCATTCTGGGGTAGATATTCATTTAGGTAGAGCAAATGCAAATAAAGAAATAGCTAATTTTTTATACAGTTTAAGTAGTGAAGTAACATTTGAACTGACGCACATTAGTGGTGGTAGGTTACGTAATGTTATTCCTGCATATTGTGAGGTTGTTGTCGTTATTGATGCGGATGATACTACTGTACTAAATAAATTTGTGAAAGAATTTGAAGTTAGTTTACGTGAAGAATTCAAAACTACTGATGTTAATTTAAAATTAGTGGCAACTCCGATTGAACTACCAGAAACTATTATTGAACCTCAAATAGCTAAAAATTTTATTTTGGCGTTAAACTCATGTTTTAATGGTTTAGCCATGATGAATTGGGAGGTGAATATTCCACAAACGTCTTCTAATTTAGGGGTAATAACGATAATTGGTAACTATATAGAAATCGTGACATTACAGCGTAGCCCAAACGATTTTGCCAAGAAAAAATTATCCAATCAAGTGGCTTCTGCATTTGAATTAATAGGGGCGAGCGTTGAACGTGATGGTATATATCCAGGTTGGTTACCTAATTTGTCAAGTGAAATGTTAAAAGTGGTACGTGACAGTTATCAAGAATTATTTAATAGTCAAATGAAAATATCAGCAACACACGGTGGTTTAGAGTGCGGTTTAATTTTGGGGAAACTACCACATATCGATGCGGTATCTATTGGTGCTACAATACGTGATCCACATTCGGCGAATGAACGTGTAAACATCAAATCAGTGGCAAAAATTTGGCAGTTATTACAAACAATATTAAGTAATACACCAAGACACTTAAATTAAAAATAATAAGGTTTAATTATGCAAAAAATGGATTGGAATCAATTATTGTGCAAAGATAAGATATTTCCATCATCAGTTAGAGTTAATGATGATAATGATCGTAGCGAATTTGAACGTGATGTGAATAAAATCACTTTTTCACCATTTTTTCGTCACTTGCAGAATAAAACTCAATTATTTCCGCAACCTAATAGCGATTTTATTCGAAGTAGGCTCACTCATTCATTAGAAGTGTCATCAGTTGGTCGTTCAATTGGTAATTTAGTGGCTAAACAACTCAATAAAAATAAAATAGAGACTAACTTACCTAAAAATTTCCAACGTGATGTGTCGGATGTTGTGGGGGCTGCATGTTTACTACATGATATTGGTAATCCACCATTTGGGCATTCTGGCGAGGATGCTATATCGAGTTTTTTTAAAGAAAATGCTCAGGTGTTGGGTAAATTTATGGACCATCAACTAGTAGGACAGTTATCACATTTTGATGGTAATGCCCAAGTGGTACGTATTATACGAAATTCACATAATTTAAACTTAACGTTGAGTACTGTTGCTAGTGTGATTAAATATCCAACTACCTTTAATTTGAATTCTATTTATCAATATAAACATAGTATATTTAATTCTGAATTAGAGCTATTATCTAAGGTCGCAGACAGTTGTGGTTTAATTAGACTGTCATCTAATGAGTATGGTAGACACCCATTGGTATTTTTGGTAGAAGCTGCAGATGATATCTGTTACCGCTTATTAGATCTTGAAGATGCGCATAAAGTAGGTTTAATTAATTTTAAGGATGCTTATGATTTAATTATCCATATTATTAAGAGTAAAAAGAAAGATATAAATTTTATTAATGATTTGATTAAAGATTTAACAGTAGAAGATAAATTTTCTAAAATTCGTTCGTATGCACTAAATATATTGATAGGTGAGGCAGTAGAAAAATTTATTTATTATTACGAAGATATTATGAGCGCTAATTACGTTAGAATGACTAAAGATAATAAATTATTAGGCTTAATAGATTTACTTTTATTGGATGATTCAGACATGAGTAATTCATTATTAGATATTGGTAAACATGTGAAACAATATGCCTACTCGTATCGTCCAGTTTTAGAAATTGAGTTAGCAGGTTATGAGATTTTATCTTATTTATTTGATCAATTTACTTTTGCAGTTTTAGAATCTGACAATCCATTATCCAAAAAATCATCTAAATTATTGCAATTAATACCCGAACGCTATAATGCAAATACTATTGATATGGGTGAAAAACTAATGCAAGTGACTGATTATATTGCGAGTTTAACTGATAAAATGGCATTAGATTTATATAAAAAACTAAAAGGCATAGAGTTGCCAGAAGTTAGCATTGCTTATTTCTAGCCCTCTTTGCGTTTTTAAAAAGAATGGATTAAGATTATGCAAAAGAATTTTTGGTTACAAAAAAGAACAATTTTAGCATTAGCGTTAAGTATGCTTGCTTTGACTGAGATAATTGATTTAACGATTGTATCAGTTGCGTTGAATGACTTAATGGGTTCTCTTGGAGCCAATATAAATGAAATATCATTAACGCTGACTAGTTATATTGTAGCTGCAGCTATATTCATCCCATTAACGGGTTTTGTTACTGCTAAATATGGGGTTAGAAAAGTTGCGCTAGTTTCAGCTATTTTATTTGGTGGGTCATCAATATTGTGCGGACTATCTACAACAGTGCCTGAAATGGTAGTGTTTCGTCTTATTCAGGGTATAGGCGGGGCATTTTTACCTTCTTTGGCGCAATCATATATTATCACTCATTTCGAAAACGAAGATCGTGGTAAAATGATGATGATTTATAGTCTGTGTATTGTTTTAGGGCCAATTATTGGGCCAGTTATGGGTGGGGCTATAACAGAATATTCTAGCTGGCGCTGGATTTTTTATGTTAATGTACCTATTTGCGTTTTAGCTTTTGCGGTTATATATTTCTTAATGGAAAAAGATGAAACATCATCGATAAAGGCTGATTACATTAGCTTTTTCTTTATGTTAGTTGGTGTGGGATGTTTAGAGTACTTTCTAGATGAGGGGAATCAAAAAAATTGGTTTGAATCCCCTGAGCTAATTATTATCATAACAACTGCTATAATTTTTCTTGGTTTTTTTATTTGGCGAGGTCTAATAGGTAAATCTATAGTTAATTTTAAATTATTTCGTTATAAGAATTTTGTGTTATCTTGCTTTGCAGTCTTTGTTTTTATGATGGTTGTTGTTGGCACTTTTGCATTTTTCCCAAATTTATTACAACAGGGCTATGGTTATTCGGTGGATGTTGCAGGTTATGTGACGGCACCAAGGGGGGTGGCAGCATTTATGTCTGCACCGATTATTATGCGTTTGAGTCGAATTATTGATCCACGTAAAGTTATGGTGCTTGGTTTATTGATTTTTGCTATGGCAACTTATCTTTTAACTGGGTTTTCACCAGTGCATAATACCACTCTGATAATCGTGGTGGCAGTATTGCAGGGGGTTGGCATGATGGGATTTTTTATTAATATAATGTTGGGAATGTACCATAATTTACCACATGAATACAATAGTGATGCTTCTGGCGTATTTAATTTTTTTAGAAATATAGGTAATTCATTTGGTACGGCAATAGCTTCAACGATAATAACTAGGCAACAACAAATATCATGGAATGATTTGGGCGAACACGTTACTAGATATAAAATAGGTTTTATGCATTTAGCTCAGTCACATCAATTATTTAATAAGTCAGTAATAACTGGCTTGTTAGTGCAACAACAAGCATTTTTCATTGCCAATTTAGATGTGTTTGTATATTCGCTATTTGGGATATTATTAATTATATGGGTTCCGTTTGTATTAGATAAGGCAAATATTACTGATAATATCATACTAGAGTAAAAAGTACTCACTCATTTATTAGCTCATCCCCCTTCATTAAGATTAAATTTTTTACGTAATTTTAGTGGTAAGGATATTCTTCCATTTTTATATAATTTTATCCAGCCTGCCGTAAAACCTCTTGCTTTAGCGGGAGGATATAAGGCAGAATTTTAGCGTAGCTTGCATAAAATGCTTACAAAAAACAGTACATTTTGGAGGGGTGTATGGTATAATTACTTCTATGAAAATAAATCAAGGTTGTGTTGAGTTTTGCATTAGAGCACTTCAAACACCTTTACTTATTTTTATGGGGCATGCTCCAATGCGGAGCTATTAAAACGTCAATGAGTGATTATAGCCATTTACCATCAAGCATTATTCGAGAGATTGATCATTTTGCGCTATCAATACAAGCATCAAAACTTTAGGGAACATATATGACTATAAGCCGCTATAATCCTTTTGATTTATTACTTAGTATTATGCATGCCCCAAGCCAAAGCGTTTTTAAGAAGCTAAAATATTTTTTGTTAAGCCTATTAATTTATGCAACAATTGTATTAATTGTAGATTATAAATTTAATTTTTTAAATAAAAGTTTTGAATTAGGATAATTTCATTTATTATTTAGTTTTTGTTTGGCTATTATTATTAGTTTTAGAATCAATATTGCTTACGCAAGATGGTGGGAGGCTAGAGGACAATGGGGCTTTTTAATCAATAATT
>CAITEL010000020.1 GCA_903891375.1 uncultured Neisseriaceae bacterium | reverse complement strand
TTGCAATCAGCATTTCTTGGACCAATAAAATATTCAGTATTACCTGATTATTTTAAAAATGGTGATGTGGTGTTGGCAAATGGTTATATGGAATTTGGCACGTTATTTGCAATGCTAATCGGACAGCTGTGTGGTGGATGGCTAATGGCAAGTAACTTTGCCTATGTCGTTTGTATTATAGCAATTCTTTCCGCTATGTATGGTTTTTACCAGTGCTTTAATCTTAGTCCATTACCTCCTGTTAATAAAAAAATCAGCTTTAATAAATTTTTCTTTCTAGATGTATGGCATACATATAAACTCGTCTCAAAAAATCCAAATAGTAAAATAAACATTCATGCAATTTCGTGGTTTTGGTTTTTAGGCTCCATCTTTACAACTCAATTTGCTTTATTTGCTTTAGAATATATTGGCGCTGATGGAAAAATGTTTAGTTTCATTGTTAGCCTTTATATCATTGGTGTAGGTATAGGTTCGTTTATCTGTGCTAAGATTTCAAGAAGACGAGGAGTTAAACGAAATTTGGTTATTTTTAGTATGTTGGGGATATCCTTATCAACGTTTTTACTCGTGTTTTTAAATACAGCAAAGGTTACATTACATGAGCATACTGATTTAATGATTTTAAGAGATAATATAATTGATTTCGTAAATATGGGGGTAATTAGTATTTGTTCTGGGCTTTATTCAGTAACCTGCTACACTGATTTACAACTTAATGCAAATAGCGAGAATAGGTCACAAACTGTTGCAATGGCTAATTTTTTTAGTGCGTTATATATTGTTGTGGCGTCAATTATTATTTCTTTGCTAATATTAGAGTTTGATATTTGGTATATAATACTATTTACAGCTATTACAAATTTATTTTTTTGTTTATGGTATACTTTAAATAAACCAAAGGATGCACATAGCACAAATGCAATAAATATGCATGCATAATTCGTAGTAGTGGTATAATTATCCCCGAAAATATACTTAAAACGGGAAGGCTTTTATAATATGATGAAGAAACTAAAACTCTCCGTGCAAATGCTACTTATTAGTAGCATGATGTTTCTTTTGGGTGGTTGTAATATACCAATTCTAGAACCTAAAGGGATTGTGGCACTTCACGAGAGAAATCTAATTTTAATAGCGGTTGCTTTGATGCTAATCGTTGTTATACCAGTATTTATATTAACATTTGTTTTTGCGTGGAAGTACCGAGCTTCAAATACAAAAGCTAAGTACGATCCAGAGTTCGCTCATAGCAAGTGGATTGAACTGATTTGTTGGGGTGTTCCATGTGCAATTATAGCTGTACTAGCTACAATTACGTGGATAAGTACGCATGAGCTTGATCCATATAAACCATTGGATGTTAGCACTAAGCCGATAACTATCCAAGCAATTTCTCTTGATTGGAAATGGTTATTTATTTATCCAGAAGAAAACATTGCAACAATCAACTATATTCAATTCCCCGTGAATGTGCCTATAAATTTCAAAATCACTTCTGATGCACCAATGAATTCGCTATGGATTCCACAACTTAGTGGTCAAATCTACTCTATGACAGGTATGCAAACAAAATTGCATATGATGGCAACAGAGGCTGGTGATTACCGTGGTGGTTCGGCTAGTTTTAGCGGAGCTGGATTTTCTGATATGAAATTTACTGTTCGAGCGTCAACTCAAGAAGAATTCGACAATTGGGTTACTGAAGTTAGAAAATCACCGAATGCACTTAATATGAATGACTATGATGTTATAGCGAAGCCTAGTGAAAACACGCCAGTTACATATTATTCTTCGGTAAAAGAAGGTTTATATCAAGAGGTTATCAATAAATTCATGTCACCCAATATGAGTGATATGAAAATGAGTATGCCAAAACAGTCTTCGACAAATACTGAACATGCTGGTGGTATGTCAGGTATGTCAGACAGTTCAATGTAATTATAGAATAGGGAAAGAAAATGTTTGGAATATTAACCCTTGAGGCGATTCCTCGTGAGCCAATTATTGTTGGTACCATGATTTTTATGGTACTAGGTGCCTTAGCAGTTTTAGGTACCATAACGTATTTAAAAAAATGGAAATATCTTTGGACGGAATGGTTAACATCTGTAGATCATAAAAAAATCGGGGTTATGTATATAATCCTTGCGATTATTATGTTACTTCGTGGTTTCGCTGATGCAATCATGATGCGTTCGCAACAGGCAATCGCAGTTGGTGCAAATCATGGATACCTGCCACCGTTTCATTACGATCAGGTATTTACAGCGCACGGTGTAATCATGATTTTTTTCATGGCAATGCCATTTATGTTTGGATTATTAAACCTTATAGTTCCACTACAAATCGGAGCAAGAGATGTGGCATTCCCATTTCTAAACTCATTTAGTTTTTGGCTAACGGCAGGTGGGGCCGCTCTTGTAATGTTGTCATTAGTATTGGGTGAATTTGCGGCTACTGGTTGGCTTGCATATCCACCATTGTCGGAATTAAGGTTTAGTCCAGGTGTTGGCGTCGATTACTATATTTGGGCGTTGCAGATTTCGGGGATTGGGACGTTACTCTCGGGGATAAATTTCTTCGTGACGATTATTAAAATGCGTTGCCCAGGTATGACAATGTTTAAAATGCCTGTATTTACTTGGACAGCATTATGTAGTATGGTTCTAGTAATAATTGCATTCCCAGTATTAACCGTTACATTAGCAATGTTGGGCTTAGATCGTTATTTAGATATGCATTTCTTTACTACTGATTTTGGTGGTAACCAAATGATGTATGTAAATTTAATATGGGCTTGGGGTCATCCTGAGGTATATATATTAGTTCTTCCAGCCTTTGGTATCTATTCAGAGGTGGTTGCTACATTCTGTAAAAAACCATTATTTGGTTATGTTGCGATGGTATGGGCTACTATTGCAATTACAGTGTTATCGTTTATTGTTTGGTTACATCATTTCTTTACTATGGGTGCTGGTGCCGATGTTAACGCTTTTTTTGGTATTGCGACAATGATTATTTCGATACCAACTGGAGTCAAGGTATTTAGTTGGTTATTTACTATGTACCGAGGTCGTATCACATTTTCAGTGCCTATGTTATGGTTGATTGGCTTTTTGATTACCTTTACAATTGGAGGCATGACTGGGGTGTTAATGTCTGTGCCTGGTGCAGATTTTCAGTTACATAATAGCTTGTTTTTAATAGCCCATTTCCATAATACAATTATTGGTGGTGTGGTATTTGGCTATTTTGCTGGATTTAGTTATTGGTTCCCTAAAGCTTTTGGGTTTAAACTAAATGAGAAATTTGGTAAACGTGCTTTTTGGTGCTGGTTAGTTGGTTTTTATGTGGCTTTTATGCCGTTATATATTCTTGGTTTAATGGGGATGACTAGACGATTGAACCATTATGATGCGTCAACTGGATGGCATCCATTTTTAGTGGTTGCGGCAATGGGAGCGGCTATTATTGCTTGTGGAATCTTCTTTCAAATTTTTGATATAGTCACTAGCATTATAAATCATAAAAAATCAAAGGATACAACAGGAGACCCATGGGATGGTAGAACATTAGAATGGTCGATACCGTCACCACCAAGATTCTATAATTTTGCAATTACGCCAAAAGTAGATAGTCTTGATGCTTGGTGGAAAACTAAACAGAAACTTAAAGAAAATGGTGGAAAAAAAGAACAACCTCATTATGAAGATATTCATATGCCAAAAAATACTGGTATGGGTTTTATCATGGCAGGATGCATTTTTGTGGTTGGCTTTGCAATGATTTGGCATATTTTCTGGTTAGCAATAGTAGGTTTGGTTGCAACAATTGGTTGTGTAATTGCTCGTGCATTAGATTATGATACAGATTATTATGTAACAGCAGCCGAAGTAGAAAAGCTTGAAAACGAAATCCAAGCAGAAATTTCAGATAGGAAGTAATGATGGTAAATGAACCTTTAATCAATCATTCACATGGTGTACATGATGTGCATCATGATGATGGTTCAAAAGCTACGTTTGGCTTTTGGATATATATTATGAGTGACTGTGTATTGTTTGCGATGATATTTGCAACATATGCAGTATTACATACGCACGTATATGGAGGGCCTAATGCTAAAGAATTATTTAGTATGCCGTTTGTATTAACCGAAACTTTTATTTTATTAACTAGTAGCTTTACCTATGGTTTAGCTATGCTGGCATCAAATAAAGCTAATAAATCTCAAGTTTTGTTTTGGTTGTTTATTACTTTTTTACTTGGTTTAGCGTTTATTAGTATGGAAGTACATGAGTTTACTAATTTAATTCGTGAGGGTAATAGTTTTAGTCGTAGTGCATTTTTATCATCATTTTTTACGCTAGTTGGAACACATGGTTTACACGTTACTTCTGGATTAATCTGGATGTTAGCTCTTATGTATCAAGTAATGAAACATGGTATTACACCAAAAACCCACACAAAATTAGCATGTTTAAGTTTGTTTTGGCATTTCTTGGATATTGTTTGGATATTCGTCTTTACTGTAGTATATTTAATGGGAGCAATATAACATGAGTAATGTGGTATCACAAAATCATGATAATTCTCATGGATCAGTTAAATCATATATTATTGGGTTTATCATATCCATAATATTGACAATTATTCCATATTATGTTGTGGTTAATCATGCAATATCAACTGACGCAACCTATATTGTTATAGCTATAGCTGCATTGTTGCAGTTACTAGTACAACTAATATTTTTCTTACATTTGGGTACTGGAACAGATAAAGAGTGGAACACTCTAGCATTTGTATTTACCTTATTTGTTGTATTAATATTAGTGATTGGTTCTTTATGGATTATGTACAATTTAGATTATAATATGATGGAACATATGTAAAGATTACTCTTTACATATCACTTTATTATTTAAAAACCTCACACTTAACTGTGGGGTTTTTTTAAAATTTATTGAAGGTAATAAAAATTTTGATAAAAAATTATTATTCATTAGTTAAACCAGGTATTATTTACGGCAATTTAGTCACTGTTCTTGGTGGTTATTTTTTAGGTTCGCATACTGCTTTTAGTTTAAAATTATTTATTACAACATTACTAGGTATATCATTAGTAATCGCTTGTGGCTGTGTGTTAAATAACTGCATTGATCGTGATATTGACAAGGTAATGAAGCGTACCTGTAAACGTGTACTAGTGACTGGAGCAATTACGCTGAAATCAGCATTACTTTATGCTATTATTTTAGGTGTGGTTGGCTTTATGTTATTAATTATAAACACCAATAAAATCACAGTAATCGTAGCGAGTATTGGGCTATTTTTCTACGTGGTTTTATATAGTATGTGGTTTAAGCGCAATTCAATATATGGTACTTTGGTTGGGAGTGTATCTGGTGCTGTTCCAATATTGGTAGGCTACTGTGCTGTTACTAATCAATTTAACTCAGGTGCAATAATATTATTTTGTATATTAGCAACATGGCAAATGCCACATTCGTACGCCATTGGTATAAGGCTCCTTGACGATTTCTCCAAAGCGTCAATACAAATATTACCCGTAAAAAAGGGGGTATATTTCACTAAAATCAATATATTATTGTACGTGGTTTTATTTGCAATTTCAATAATACTTCTGTATTTATTTAAATATGTTGGTTTGTTATACTTAGTGATTTTAGGTGCAATGAGTACATTTTGGGTGTTCTTGAGCATAATTGGTTTTAAAGCAAAGAGTAATAGAACATGGGCAACGCGGATGTTTATTTATTCAATAGTCATCATCGTTGTATTTTCAATAATGATTGCCTTAGATGGTGTTTAGGTGTCATAACCTTTGAACAAATTTAAATAATTTTTTAAGTAATTAACAATGAACTCTTCAAAAAAAATCTTATGGACTATCTTCCTGACAATATTTATTGATATGCTAGGTCTGGGTATATTAATCCCAGTGTTCCCTATGCTGGTAGTTCCACATTCCGTATTTAAAGTTACCCCGGATACATGGACAACAGCAGAAGGTTTTATTATGGCTGGATGGCTAATGGCTGTATTTCCTTTGGCTCAATTTTTTTGTACGCCAGTTTTGGGGCAATTAGCTGACAAATATGGTAGGCGTAATATTTTAGCTTTTTCAATTAGTGGTACAGCAGTATCGTATATGTTGTTTGCCCTTGGAATTTACACTAAAAATATCCCATTATTATTTTTTTCACGGTGTTTAGATGGTGCGTCAGGAGGGAACATTTCTGTTGCTCAGGCTGTAATTGGTGATGTTAGTGACACAAAAAGTAGAGCAAAAAATTTTGGTTTGGTTGGTGTTTCAATCGGTATCGGTTTTGTTTTAGGGCCATTTATTGGGGGTAAATTGTCAGATCAAAATCTAGTAAGTTGGTTTGATGCGGCTACGCCATTTTTGTTTGCGGCACTTCTAAGTTGTGTTAATGTTTTTTTAATTTTAAAAATATTACCAGAAACATTAAAAGAGAAAAAAACTAATGTAGTACATTTAATGCGACCATTACAAAATATAATAAAAATCTTTATGAATAAAAATATAAGAATTATAATCTCAGCAAATTTCTTTTTTAATGCTGGTTTCACATTCTTCACAACATTTTGGGGGGTGATTTTAGCCTATAAATTTGGCTATAGTCAAGGTGGGATTGGGGATTTCTTTGCCTATATTGGTGTAATGATCATTCTTGCTCAAGGAGGCGTAGTAAGGAGATTATCTGGGAAAATATCTGAAAGCACAGTTTTGAGGTATTCGATGATTTTAACTGGTGTATGCCTGTTTGGTTATTTTATGGTTAGTGTCCAGTATGTTATTTGGATCTATTACATTACTCCATTGCTGGCTATTTCAGTTGCACTTACTCGTGCATTTAATATGTCATTATTATCCAAATTATCTACCAATGCAACTCGTGGCGAGATTATGGGTATGAACTCTAGCGCAAGTGCATTAGCTCAGGCTATTCCAGCAATACTGGCGGGATATATTGCGACAACTCATGTGACTTCCACTGTATTGGTGGGTGCTATTACCACTATATTTGGTGGATTATTCTTCTTATACTTATTTAAAGATAGAGTGAATAAAATAAAATAAAATTAAAGTATAAAAGAGGGAAGTTAATTAATGCGAAAATTCTTAGCACATGTTTCTTGTTTTTCTTTGGTTATTACTATGGCGAATGCTACAGCAATAGCAACAACTACATCTAACTTTGTTCGATTAGATAACAACGCTAATTTTACAGTAGGTCTTGGGAATATGGGGAATTACTATGTTTCATTATTTGGGGTTGATTTCAGTTATTTAAATAAGAGCAATAACATTTGGTTAGATTTTAAAACAAACGGTTCAACAAATTATCAGTTAACCAATAATGGCCCATCATTAACTTATACAGGGTTTGATATTGCAGGCAAGCTTGGGTATTCAATCTTTCTCCGAAATGATTTGAATATAATACCGTATTTTTTATTTGATTATAATAGTTCAACTATGGTTCTAAGTAATAATAGTCAATCGATGTTTAATTATGATTTTTCAAATACTGCTTTAGGTGTTGGAATAAAACCAGAATATTTGCTTTTTGATAACTTTAAGATTGCAGTTGATACTAATATTTATTATGAAAAGCAAACTCAAATTTTACCGAATGGAAGTACGCAATCACATTTTAATAATAATAATTCATATCTTACAATCACACCGTCAATACAATATAATCCAATAAGTAATGTCAACTTAGGGATATTTTATCAATTACCAATTAGTTTAACCAATAATCAATCTAATTACAATGTGACAAATCAAGGGATAGCGTCATCTTCATTTATTAATGGGTTTCAATCACCGTATAGTTATGTTAGTTTGAGTGTTGGTATTTTGTATTAGGTAGAATATTGAACATATGTGACTATATGCGTGAAGTTATCAAAATATAACTGGATAATTAATATATGTGAATCGCTATGAAATAACTATTTTTGTTTTTTATGATTGAGGGGTCTAAGTGAGTGAATGTCTTGAGTTAACAGAGCTATTTGAATATTATAAATTTTCTTTATCTATTGAAAATATCAATGCGGTAAAATTTGGTTCTTTGACAATTCTGTAGAAATATTTTAAGC
>CAITEL010000019.1 GCA_903891375.1 uncultured Neisseriaceae bacterium | reverse complement strand
TTAATACCCAGGTTTCAAATACTGCGCCTTCTCCATCTATTTTCTGAAGTTTTACTTGTCCAATTGACTCTTTAAATTTTCCTTTCGAAAGAGTTTTTCTAAAATATTCAGGATTTGAAGCTGCTTCACTGAAATTAGATGGATAAACATATCCGGCTTTTCTAATATATTCCATAAATTTTTGAGCCATATTATAATCAATCGTATCGACCAATTTAATATCTATAGTTCCTGTCCATTTAACTGATCCAGGAAATTTAAATTCATGACCCAAAAATTTATGAGTTCCACCGTCGCTAACTGTAAATCCTGGAACTCCAGATGATTTTACAAAATATGAAGGAATTCCGTTAAGATATAGAATAAATCTATGAGTTCTTTTTGGATCTAATCCTGCCTTGTCTGATGCCCAAATTGGTGTTGCTGATGGAACTGCCATTTATAATATTCCCCTATTAAGCGTTGAATGACGCTCCACTTTTTGTAATCATGAAATCAATTGCAATAAACTCGATAGCTCTTGCTGGTTTCAATAATATTTTAGCATACATAATATTCTGATCAATTAAATCAGGAGTTGTTGTTGTGCTATCTAAAATCAATCTATAATCAGTTAGACCAAATCTTGCTTTAACATCTGCCAAAAATGGCTCTGCTTTATCTTTAAAATTATTCCAAGTATTTTCAACATTTGGTTCAAATAAAATCTTATTTGAAATAAGGTTGATACCTCGTTTAATGTAAATCATTAATCTTCTAACGTTAATTCTATCAAGAGCACTTGGAACAGCTTGCAATGTTTTTTGTCCAAAAATTACAATTCCTTCATTTGGAAATGCTGTAATAGGATTAATATTAACTGCATATAATTTATCTCTGTCTGCTGAATTAAGTTTCTTAACAACGTTTACAACATTTATACCAGCTGTACCAGTTGACAATCCACCACGATTAAAGCCAGCTGGAGCAAACCAAGGAGCTTGAATCTTATCTGTATATGACATAGCTCCAAGAGTTGGAACTGATGGAGGTACTGACAGAATCTTGCCACTGTTCGAGTCAGAAATTTGAACCCAAGGATAATATGTTGCGCCATAACTTGTGTTAAGATTTCTAGTTTTTATTTCTGTTACAACTGTATCTACGGAAGCCGCTCTATCTGTTTTTTCTTGAACATAATCACTTACTTCATGTTTTGTTATATAAGAAGCCCGATTGGATGTTTGTGAAGCATCAATGATTGCTAGAACATCACCTCTTTGTTCAGCGATTTGCAATTCATAAGAAGTAAGTGGTTCATAAGCCAAACCAGGAATAACAATGAAGTTTCCTTGTACTTCTTCTGGTTCTCTAACTGTGTCGATTGCTCTTCTATATGTATAATAAATATAGCTAGTATCATTCGTTGAATTATTATTCATAACAGTATTTCTTAGAGGCTCACCCTCGACAATGTTGAACCCGTCTGTTCCACCTTGGAATACTGTTGTAAACGAGTTTATACTATTGGATAATAAATCAGCATATGTTCCACCTAGGGTATTAGAGCCAGTTGCTGTGAAAGATGTTCCTGCGACCTTTGATCCAGAAGCATAATAATAAGCGGTTGAAGCTCCAGAACCAGTTTTTACAATCTCGTCTAGGCTGAATGTCCAAGCATGTTGTAAGTTTGTACCCGCAACTCCGTTTGTGAATTCTGTGGTTCCTGTTGCTGGTAATCTTAATAAATCATTTAGTCCTTCATTATATAATATAGAAGAAGCGCCTCTTGTTGTTGCTGCGCCCCAGTCTGCTAAAGTGTATGTTGTCAAAGAATCTTCTGATGAAGAAACTCTTTGTCTTGAAGAAGGAAATACAAATTTATAATTAACAGTTGCTGTTGTTGTTATAGGTGCGCTTGCTGATGCATAGGCTGTGCTGAATGCAGAAACAATTCCACTGGCAGCCATAATTGTTGTTTTAGTACCAGTTTTATCAATATATTTTAATGGACCAAGGACGCCGAATGGGATAAAAGATGAATCAAGTTCATCACTATACATTTCGACTCTGACAAATTTAGAATTATTTGGATACACACCAGCTTCATTTAATCTTCTGGTCGTATCGTCCCAATTGTAGGATATATTGCCAATTCTTCTGGCAATATAATTTGGAGAAGAAGGATCTAAATCACAACCACTATAGCTTTCAACCATCTTCTTATTTGCGTCTGTATCATATACTCTTCTAATCTCTACATCAAATGAGCCATATTTTTGAGCATCGTTTGCAGGAGCTGCAATATTTGATATTGTAACTTTCAAGTTGTTCCTGATCCAATCTCCACCATCAGTTGCAATGAATCTAAATAATTTTGGAGCAGTTGCAACGCTGTAATTTAGATCTTGTCCTTGTGCTACTTGACCGACAACCCATCCTGTTCTTGCCGCATAGTCGCCTTCGGCTTCTTGTCCAAGTCTGTTATTTAAAGAGTTGAGAGGAACGATGATACCAATTTTTTGATTTCCAGAATAAGAAGCACCAGTTACAGCAATGTTATTGGCGATATCGTTTTCAAAAGTTTCACCAAGCCAGTAACCATAATAACTTGAACCATTTGGATCAAGACCAGTATTAGAGTCACGATTTACACTTTGTGGATTTGTATTAAATACTTTTCTAATAAATTTACCGTCAGAAGGATTAAAATTAAATTGCTTGGTAGAATTACCACCAACTCCTGGATATGTTAAATCAGTGCTACCACTCATTTTTACAGTAAATACACCATTCGAATCAGAATTAATGAATCTTGAGTTTTGTGCAACTGTTGTAGAAAGAGTATCCGCAGCCGTACCGCTTAATACAGGCACAGAGCCACTGCAATACCAAACTGCCGCTAATGAACCAGTAAAAGAACTTGGAGGAGTTGAAGAAAAATCAACACCAGTTCCACCGTCTAAAGGAGAAACAATTGTTATTGCCGCTCCAGCAGTTCCCAAAGAAATAGCGAAGTTACCACCCGTACCAGGAAAGGTTGCGAATAAATTAACTTTAGTTGGGATACTACCAGCTGAAGCTGTTATCCCAAGAATATTTCCGGCGCTAGAAGTGCTAACTCCTGATCCATATTTTACAGCTACGGCTGCGCCAGTCTTGTTTATTGCAGCTATTATATTTGTTGCAGTTGTAATTGCGATACCAGGGGTTCCTCCCATATCAATAAACACTTGATATGGCGTAGGAAATAAAACACTAACATTGCCGTTTTTACCAACTACGGAAATTTCTTGTCCTTGCCCACCTACAATTGTAGGAACTGTAAATTTAAATAATACGTCATCTGCTGTGGGTGTTCCTGCGATAATCGCATCTATTTTAGAACCTGTCACTCCTGGCATTGGATATGGGAATACATATAAACCATATGCACCTTTGGCAGATGTATTTACTGCGGTTCCACCATAAGACCAGCCAGCTTGTCCGGCGTTGCCAATTCCACTATCTGTAGCGGTTTCACTTTGGACGCCGAGTAATCTTAAATAAGTTACTGTTGGGTTATTTGCCAACCAAGCCTGAGCAGCATAAGGACCATAAGTTGGACCAGCAGGAATACCACTTCTCCAAACATCACCACTTGAATCTTGTCCGGCAACTGGATCACCAAATGTTGCAACGAACTCTTGATAAGAAGCGACCGTTACAGGGCGCATTGATGGGCCTCTCAAGGCTCTACCAATAATAACTGGACCAATAGGTGCTGCTGATTTTTGGATCTGTGATTGGTCAATTTCTTTTAAGAAAACGCCTGGTGATGCAAAACTAAATGATTTTACTGCCATCTAAAGAATCTCCTATTCTAACTCTTAATAAATAGTTTATAAAATTTCAAATGGTAAATATTTTGGCTATCTAATATATTTACCCATCCAATTTAGAAATTCTTCTAGTGAAGCTTTTGTTCTATCATATTCGCCATAATCTCCAGATTTAGCAGGTTTATAATTTAAAGAGTCTTCACGTGGAGCGTTTTTCATTTCAAATCTAAATTCTCCATTTTTCACATTTGGGCATATTTTTATAATATTTAAAATAGTATTGCATATTTTTTTCCATTGTTGGCGATCTATTATTTTCTTTAAATTTTTACTTTCATAATTAAATACGTTTGCCATTCTTATAAATCCCTTTGAATATAAAAGATCAATTACTTTTCTTATTTCATCTTCTTGTTCTTCATAATCATGAAACTCACTGTTATCTGCAATCATGTCTGGTGTCTGTCCTTGTTCCCAAGATCTTACTTCTGGTTGATGCAGATCTCGTTCAGATTTACGTTCAGCTTTACCATGTATATTTGGGATATATTCTCCTTTCTCAGAATCATCCCAAATATCTTGATGAGCGTCTTCCCATTCAGCTTGGGTCATATCACCTAATTTTGAATCATATTGAAAAAATCTTGGTAATTCACCTGGGTATAGTTTATCAATTATTTCAATTGCCGCGAATAAATGGCTTACATTCCCTTCGGGGGAAGGAAAATCTTTGCATTTAAATATTTCACCATCTGGTGAAATCCATCCATAAGAATATTCTCCCTCATCGCAAGCGGAGTCTCGCTTTTGTTCTGTTAAAAGGTTTTTATAACCTCTCCAGTTTTCCATTATTTTTTTCATCATCATTTTATTCACTTCCTATTCTAACTCCTAATAAATAGTTTTTCATATCCAAAAATCATTCGCGAAATGGATCACCATTCGCATCAACATCGCCTAATATTACTCTTTCTCTTGATATTCTAATCTTTGCTGGTCCTTCTCTATAAACAATATTTGGTGTTGTTTGTGAAGTTTGTGAAGTCGTTGTAAACCCTAATACTTTAATAGTAAATTTTGATTCATAAATTTTTTCATCATCTCCAATATCTGGTGCATTGGTTTTAAACCCTGTTTCTTTTGGTAAAAATGCTTCAAATTTAAATCCATTGTAATGAATCATAAATACTTGTGAATTATAAATTGGACCAAATCTTTGTAATGGAGCGACCATTTCATTTATTTGTTGCATATAAATAGCTTTTAATGATATTTCATATGTCATATCATAATATGATGGATATGGAACAAATACAAATTCATTAACGATTTCATTATTTTTAAATTTAAAATTTTGTTGATTGTATAGTCTTTGAGATGTTGCATTTGCAAAGTTTCTTGTTTTAATTTGACTTATTTTTTTCCAAAATCCAAATTGATTATTTTTATAATCGCCAGAACCTTTTATTATTCCTGGAATTGGTCTATCATTTACAGAAGTTAATGTTGCTGATTTTCTTTCAACCATTATCTGTGGAAAATCTAGAAAACCGTTTTCATCTCTATTATCTTTTTGAACTTTAATTTGATATGATCTTTCAGTCGAGAACCATATGACAGGAACTTTTTTTAATCCTTCATTTGTGGTACATTGGATATCAAGCGTTTCGTCTAGCCAGTTAAATAGAGCTTGGTCGATTGTTGAAAAATCTGATATAGGAGTTGAATTATCTTGTAATTTATGATT
>CAITEL010000018.1 GCA_903891375.1 uncultured Neisseriaceae bacterium | reverse complement strand
ATATAATATTATATATCATAGGTGGTTATTATGGCACAATTACTGATTCATATTTCTGATAATTTGGTTAACAAATTCAGAACATCAGTACCAGCAAAACAAAGAAGCAAGTATATCGAAAACTTACTCAAAGAAAGCCTTAAGAAAGAAGATGATGTACTTTTGAAATGTGCAAAGCAAATTGAACAAGATGTTGATATTAATGAGTTAATTTTTGATTTTAACAATACCTCAGGAGACGATATTTATGAATAAGCATCGTGGGGCGGTTTGGTGGGTCAATTTAGACCCAACGATTGGAGCTGAGATAAAGAAACAACGACCATGCGCAATTGTGAGCCATTCAAGCATAAATGCAGTGCGGAGAACTGTGATTATATACTCATTCATATTCAAGTTCCAAGTTTGTTGCCAAGCTCCTTGCCTACTACCTGTAGGTGGCGTCGCTTGGCGCCTCCTTGGAGCTTGAATCTGTTCGAGTATAGTACCACTGTCTAGTTCTCCAAAGGCATACCCTCCAATAGCAATTAACGTAACTTGTCAAGACAAAGATGTTGTAGCAGTGTGCGATCAAATAAGAGCAATAGACAAATCAAGACTGATTAGTTTTATTGAAACTATGGAAAATAAAAACATAGCACAAATTGAACAATCAGTCAGAAAAGTATTGGTGTTATAGTACACTACTGATTCAGTCTTTGCATACTGCACCATAGTTAAATAACTATTCATTTAACAATTGGCGAGGGATGATACATTTAAACTCTTCTTTATTTATGTCGTTGATAAATTCAATATGTGGATTAAGCTGTAAAGCACGTCTGATACCGCTACCATAACCGCTATAAGGTAAAATATTTTTACAAATAGAATTTAAAATTGGGTTTCTCTGAATAGAAATACCACTTTTAATACTTTCTATATTTAATGAATTTGTCAATTTACCCGGGCTTATGATTTCGACTCTGTTATAAAATATAAAAATTTTGATAGAAGATTGAATAAAGTAATCACGATGCACCAATGCATTTACAATAAGTTCAGTTAAAATTATCTCATTAATTTCTGGCTTAGCTTGTGAATTAAAGTCACTCTCAACTTGCTTTCTTTTTAAATTACTTTTTAAAAAATTAAATGCTTGTTTATATAATTCTAATAATGTACCTTTAGCAATATCTTTAGTTATAAATTGATTGACTGCCACATCATTACCAGCAAATGAAACACAATCTATATAAAAACTTGGTGTAAATTTTTGTGGGTGATATCCAAATATAAGATTTCCAGCTAAGGTCAAGCACCCATCGGATAATATCTTTAAATTCTCTAAAATGGTGGTTAACGATGGTTTATTAGTGTTATGATCTTTTTGTATTTCTTGCAATTTATTCTGCAATAATTGTGTGTCTAGTGTAGTTAATTCATTAAATACCACAGGATTATCTTTTTCTAGATATTGATAAAATAATGCTGTATTCAAATCATGCATTGAGCTTTTTTTAATTGGACATTCATCCGCAAATAATTTATTGGACGAAGCAAATAGTCTTCTTAGCTCTTCTGGAGAGATTTTTCTTTTATCAGCCCCAGCTTTTGTTATATATAAACCTTTATTGGTAGAATAAGGTTTATTTAAACCCTCTGAGATCTCAATACATAATATTTTACAATTATTGATAGAGTATATTTGAGTTATTGGATATATTGGAGGAATTATATTTGCATTTATTACATTACCTATCAATTGATTTAATCGATGTATATCTTCGTCAGTTAAGCCATTTATTGTACCATTATCTTTAACCCCAATTATTAATAACCCACCAAATGCATTAGAAAAAGCTACAAATTCTTCGGTAAGTTGATCACTATTAGTAATATTTATCTTAAATTGAGTATAGCTATCCTCTCCATTGGAAATTCTAGAAAGTAATTGGGTCGTATCCATGAATAAATGTACCTTATATAAAATATCATTATAGAATGAATTGTTTTGAATCTATTAGAGTATATTGTCAATAACACTGATATTATAGCATATTGTTACTCATTTAGTTTAAGTAAAAATGGTATAATCTGGTTAGGCGATATTTTCAGAGAAACTGGTTAACTTACAAGGTATAACACATAAATGATAATTTACAGAAGTACAAATATTCAGAATACAGAACAAATCCAATTTGGGT
>CAITEL010000017.1 GCA_903891375.1 uncultured Neisseriaceae bacterium | reverse complement strand
TATAAAAATTATGCAGAAAAATATCAAGGTAAATATGATAAAATTTATCTTATTGGTGCTGAATTTTCGGAAACTGACCGTAATATAAGCGACTTTGCATACAAAATTATCGAATAATTACCTTGATACTATCTTCATGTGATCGGCGTCATCAAAATATTTAGATATAATTTGTACAGGTAAGTGTTTATGGAAACTCACTGCTTAGCTGTTACTAGGTGAAAAATGAAATCAAAACATTTACCTTTTCGAATGTAGTAGCTTTGTGATGCATGTAATTAGAATATTGTGCCATCTATAAAGTGAAATATTCGTTCGGGAATGAAGTTATAGTATCCAATATGATATAGGGTTTCAGATAACTGCTCTCGTGAATTAGAAATGAGATTTAATTTTTCGCAAATTACAGATTTTGCTTTATCTATAGTTATACGGTTTCTATGACTACCATCAGTTTTTGGTTGAATTTTGTCCATTATGTTGGCGATATCTTGTAATGATAATCCTATCATTAGTAAATATGCAACTTCTCTATAATATGGAGATAATAAATCAATAAGTTGGGTTCCTGTTTTAAATTTATCATTACAAATAAAGTTAACTCCTTCAGCAGCCCCTGTCAATTTTATCTTTTTTAAAATAATCGTATTTAAAAAATCTAATTTAAAATT
The DNA here is from genome assembly GCA_903891375.1 of uncultured Neisseriaceae bacterium. Lineage (GTDB taxonomy): Bacteria > Pseudomonadota > Gammaproteobacteria > Burkholderiales > UBA11063 > Aquella. The sequence continues at coordinate 1,431 of CAITEL010000017.1, read as the reverse complement.
ATCTAGGTTATGATAAGAACACATAATCATTTTATTGCTACTTACCAACTCTCGTTGCGATGATTTTATTCTACTACCATCTGCAAATTTAATTATTTCTAAACAATTTAATCTTTTATTTTTGAAGGTCAATGAGTCTAATTGTGCTATGCAGGATCTGATTTTATAACCAGCGATATCAGGTGATATATCTAAATTGGTTTTTCCAATTAAATCACTTTCATTATTAAAACCAAAAACGGAAGGTGTTTTTTTACTAATGGAGATATATTTTGAAGAAGTGGCTGATTTTAAAAAAATCTCCTGTTGAGTTTGTTGCCCAATTATATTCACCGCATTTACTAATTATGACTTTCAGAACCTTTAATCCATAAATTTTCAATAGAATTCTATTATACTCTATTTTTTGTTTTTATATACACCATATTTTAGAGACAAGTCGTCTAAAATTTAACAAACCAATTTGAAAATAACATTAAAATGTGAAACCCAAATAAAGTTATGCTTCGAAATAACCTTGATATCTCCCAACTAAGTTTAACCCACAGAATAATCTTCATCAATTTGAATTACACCAATTGGATGCATTTCAACTAAACCACCAAGCTCCTTCTGAGATAACACTGAAATATATCCATGCGTTTTATTAATCATATTATACACATACCGACGAATATCCATACGAGTCAAAATAACGATTTGCTCGATTGATTCGTTTTTAGATAAAATACACTCCAATTGATTTAAAATAACATTATTAATCGATGGGTCTATAGATAAATAACTTCCATTTTCAGAATAACGAATCCCTTCACGAATTAAATCCTCAAGCTCAACATCTAACAAAATACAAGATAATTTATATGAACCATTACTAAATTTATATGCAATATACTTTGCTAACGATTTACGAATCTGCTCTACTATAATTACTGGATCCTTTTCTTTTTGTCCCCATTCTAACATAGCATCTAAAATATTTTTAAAATTGCGAATTGAAATCCCCTCTGAACATATCCTTTGAAAGATTTCCGTAATAATATTAAGCGGTAACATCCTTAATAATTCTTTAATTAAATCCTGATAATCTTCCATACTATCTAACATGAGTTTAACTTCCTGAAGACCAAGAAAATCATTGATATTCGCACGAATATGATACATAATAACATCAATATAATATGCATCAAATGTAACATATACATAATTATTAATTTTACATTCATCAATATATGCAGCATCAACCCAACACATATGATAACGTAAGCCATAATCTAAGGTATTTTCTATATAATCTGTAGTAAACTCAATAGCATCAGACTGTCTGACTAATATTTTATTTTGCAAAAATGTAAAATTACAAATGGGAATCTCATTAATCTGGAACTGTGAGTCACAACGCAAATTCTCATGTGGTAGATAATTAACCTT
>CAITEL010000016.1 GCA_903891375.1 uncultured Neisseriaceae bacterium | reverse complement strand
TAGCTAAATTCATCAATGATACATCCCTTAAAATCCATGATTGGTAATACTTGGTAAGTAGTCTAATATTTGAATAAAAAGATCACTCAATATTCCAAAATTATTATCATTATGATAGAACCCTACACTTTCACTTCGAATAAACATCCCATTCGCATGCAATTTCTGAAATAAACTGACAATAGCAGTTTTTTCTAAACCAAATTTATTTTGAGATTTGAGAATAAACTCATCCCAATAATCTGAGTTATTTATACGTTGGAGTGGTTTATCGGGATTTTACAGCCAACTCATATTTATCATGAATAATATCATTATGGGTTGTAGTTTGTAGTGCCTCATCCTGTAAGTATGTATAATATAACTCAATAAAATATTTGATATGTTCTTGTTTTCGTACTTTGGTCACATAATCAAAAGTGAGCCAAAAATTATGTAATATGTCATTATAAATAAATGTTTGACATCTCTTAAATTATCAGGCGAAGATGGTATTAATAGCGTTGCTTTTTTAAATGGAATGAACATCTGTTAATGTCCAAACATAGAATCCAAGTACTCTTCTTCTTTGATTCTTTCTTGAATAAGCGCAATTTGTTCCTTATCTTTGCCAACGGCAACCAATAAGTCCGTAAGTGTAATTGGTAATGCTGAACCATTAGGGTCTTTCCACTCTGGGCAATGTTTATGGGTGTAATCACGGATTTGCCACTGATTCATATGCCCATATTTATCCCAAATATGCTCCATAACCTCTAAATCAGAAAAGCTTAATTCAGTAAATTTATCAATTGAAATATTTAATTTATTCTTTTTTAGCCCAAGTTTATGATTGGCTTTATCAGTAATCCAACTACTCCAACCATTTGGACTAGATTTCTGCTCTCCATCCATTAACTCTTTAGTTCTGGATAGAACGGGTCCGTGTGGAAGAGAGTAAAATTTATCCCCAGAAATTGAACATTCAAAACGAGCAAAAGACTCCCTCTCTGATAAATATAGCAACTTCATCAGTTTCAAAAGAAACATCTCTCCACCTTCTTTCTGAAGGAAGAAAGCTGCAATTTGGGTTACTTTAAACTCATTAAACATTTTATTTTCTACTTGACCTCAAAACAATTTTTACTGCCATAATTATACCACATTTAAGAATTATTTATCATTTAGAGGCGTTTACCCTGATATTTAGGGGTATTTTAGATAAGCCCAAACAAATACTAAACTAGGCTGTAAGCCTTGATATTTATTGGGTTTTTAGCTGATATTTTTTCTTAAATGTGAATTGGTTGCGGGGGCTGGATTTGAACCAACGACCTTCGGGTTATGAGCCCGACGAGCTACCAAGCTGCTCCACCCCGCGATTGATGAGGAGGAGATTATATCAATAAAGAATGCATTTTGTCAAGCATTATTTTGAATATATTTTAAAAATATGTTAGAATTGTTTTTTTAATTAAGGTAGTGATAATATGGAAAAACTCATAATAGTTGTAGTAACAGTGCCAAACAACGATTTAGCTAAAGATATTGCCCGAGAATTACTAAAACAAAAACTATGCGCATGTGTAAATATTTTACCACAATGTCTATCAATTTATACATGGCAAGATAAAATTGAAGAAAATAATGAACATATACTACTAATAAAAACCATCGACAATAAATATTCTGAAATAGAAAAATTGATAAAAAAAGTTCACACGTACGAAACACCTGAAATTCTAAAAATCGTAATTGACGATGGTGAGTCTGTATATTTGAATTGGATAAGAGATAGTATCAAATAATGGCGGAAGCTGTGAGATTCGAACTCACGGAGGGCTCGCACCCTCGACGGTTTTCAAGACCGTTGCATTCAACCGCTCTGCCAAGCTTCCTTATTTGTTGAGGAAGTAATTGTATCTCATAATGGAAATAAAATGCAAGTATATTTTTCATTTTTATTTAAAAAAAATGTTGCAATGCATCATGCACACCACTCTAATATAGTGCTAAAATACTGTCTATTATTTATTTTTAAAGGTTTTTCATCATGTCTACAGGGCAGAGTAAAATAGCACTTGAACAATTAAAAACAAGCTTATTAACTAAATTTAACGAACATGAAACGGAGCAACTATACACAAAGTATGTGAATCTTTTTTCCGAAGAATATTTCAGCAATTACTCCACTCTGGAAATAGCAAACGATATAATTATGATGGATAAACTATCAGAAACAAATCAATATGCAATAAATTTAAACAAAGGTCACGGGGACCGTTCGGACATTTGGCAAATCAAATTATTTAGATATAACGAACCTGTTAGTTTGTCTCGTGGTTTGCCTCTAATCGAAAACTTTGGAGTTAAGTTATTAGACGAACAACCTCGAAAAATAACTCTAAGCAATAAGGATACCATATATATCTGTGATTTTGGCGTTATGGTCCCTAAAGAATGCGTAAAAAAACTTGAAGATAAGTCCACAGAAGATAATTTAAAAGAAGCTATAATTGCAGCTTTTAATCGTGAGATAGAAAATGACTCACTTAATAAACTAGTCTTACTAAGCGGTTTAAATGCTCAACAAATAGTTATTCTGCGAAGTATAAGTCATTACATTAGCCAAACTGCGCTACCTTTTTCAAAACAATACTTAAAAGAATGTTTAACACGTTACCCTGAGGTATCTCAGAATTTATTTTTAATGTTTGACACAAAATTTAACATTAATCAACATAATATAGAAAAATCATTTGAACTTAAAAATACAATTATGCACGAATTAGCGCAAGTATCAAGTATTGATGATGATAGTATTTTAAAAGCATATTTATCAATTATAGACGCTATGCTACGCACTAATTATTATCAACTGGACGGCCAAGGATTGAGAAAATCATATATATCATTCAAATTAGAATCAGGTAAGTTAGGCTTTTTACCAAAGCCAAAACCTTTATATGAAATATTTGTATATTCAATGAAATTTGAGGGGGTACATCTACGTGGCGGTAAAGTTGCACGTGGTGGACTACGTTGGTCTGATCGTAAAGAAGACTTTAGAACCGAAGTATTAGGACTAGTAAAAGCACAAATTGTAAAAAATTCAGTTATAGTACCTACCGGCTCTAAAGGTGGATTTATATGTAAAAAATTACCAGCTATAACAGATAGAGATTCATATTTGGCTGAAGGAATCTCTTGTTACAAAGGATTTATTTCTGGTTTATTAGATATTACGGATAACATTGTTTTAGGAAAAACCGTTACTCCAAAAAATGTTATCCGCTATGATGATGACGATGCTTATTTGGTAGTAGCCGCAGATAAAGGAACTGCAACTTTTTCTGATTATGCTAACGAACTATCACTACAATACGGCTTTTGGTTGGGCGATGCATTTGCTTCTGGTGGCTCTGCAGGATATGACCATAAAAAAATTGGCATTACTGCACGTGGGGCATGGGAATCTGCAAAACGACATTTTCGTCATTTAAATATTAATATTCAAAATGAAGATTTTTCTGTTATTGGTGTTGGCGATATGGCTGGTGATGTTTTTGGTAACGGAATGTTATTATCAAAGCATATTAAATTAAAAGCAGCGTTTAATCACCAACATATTTTTCTAGACCCAAACCCCAATCCTAACTTAGAAGTACCATTTATTGAACGCCAACGTTTATTTAATTTGCCTAGATCAACTTGGGCTGACTATGACGTTTCTAAGATTTCCACCGGTGGTGGAATATATGAACGTTCATTAAAATCCATCCCACTAACTAATGAAGTAAAAACCATGCTCAATACTTCTGCTACAGAATTATCACCTAATGAATTAATCAATAAGCTTTTAAAACTAGATGTTGACATGTTTTATAACGGCGGTATTGGTACTTACATCAAAGCTGAAAGCGAATCTAATGAAATGGTTAGAGACAAGACAAACGATACCCTACGTATAAATGGCTCTGAATTATGCGCCAAAGTTGTTGTCGAGGGGGGTAACTTAGGCGTTACTCAACTAGGGCGGGTTGAATTTGCCAAACTTGGTGGCTTTATTTGCAATGATGCTATTGATAATTCTGCTGGGGTTGATTGCTCTGACCACGAAGTGAATATAAAAATCTTATTTGCAGATATAATGCAAAAAACAGGTTTAAATGTCGATGAACGCAATAAAATCTTAGAAATAATGACTGATGATGTATCAAATTTGGTACTACGTGATAATTATTTGCAGACTCAAGTATTACGTTATGCAAACGCTAGAGCTAAAGAATTGTTCTCACTAAGTGTTAATTTTATGGAAAAATTAGAAAAAAATGGGGAACTTGATAGAAATGTTGAATTTTTACCTAATGCCCACGAAGTAATCGAACGTCAACGCACAGGCAATGGTTTCACCATGCCAGAATTAGCTGTTCTTTTAGCTTACTCTAAAATTCGTCTTAATAAAGAAATCTTAGAATCTGATTTGATTGATGATACAATGTTTACCGAATTACTCTATAAATATTTCCCAAAATATTTACAAGATAATTATAGTGATTACATTACTTGCCACTTTTTACATAAAGAAATAATTGCTAACCAGCTAGCAAATTTACTCGTAAACAGAATGGGTATAACATTTGTATCACGTTTTGAAGACGAACTTCGTATTGGTTCTTCTAAGATCATCCGTGCATTTTGGGTAGCATACAAACTTTTAGGAGCCGAAGATTTACTTTCACAAATTGAAGGCCTAGATAATAAAGTAAATGCAGATATTCAAGTTAAAATCTTAATTCGTGTTAAAAAATCCATTGAACGATTAACCCGTTGGATATTACGTAATATGAAAGATAGCCAATCAATCAATGAGTTACTAACAACACACCATGACTCACTAGTAAGTCTCATGTCTTTTATTCCAGGTTTATTATCTAATGAAGACTACCCAGAGATCGCAGAGTTAGAACAGCTATTTATTGATAGTCATGTCCCTGAAGATCTGGCTAAGTTAATTGCGAGAAGTAGCACATTTCCTCAACTACTAGATATAGCAACATTAGCTAAAGACGTGGATCATGATTTATATGCAGTTGCTTGCAATTATTTTTATCTGGGTCGAGTACTACGAATTGACTGGATACGTAAATGTTTAATTGCATTACCAGAAAACAATAAATGGCAAGCGTTATCACGTTCAGCCTTATTAGCCGATGGCTACATGATCTATAGTACTTTAGTTCGTAGAGCTGTTACTTTTGCATCTTCTAAAAACGATCCTAGATTTGCAAATTCTTGGATTAAACAAGAAGAAAATAAAGTTCATCAACTCAATGATATGATCGATGAATTACAAAATTATAATGCATTAGACTTGGCAATGTTATCTGCTGTTGTGCGTGAATTATCAACGATGTTTGCTTAAATACCGCAATGCCACAACTAACTTTTTCTGACCATAGTAGAGTTTTTAAAAATTATACCTATGTCTACCCTGTCTTATCTAGACGTAGTCAAGGCATATCTTTAGGTATTAATTTAAATATAAATAACGCATGTAACTGGCGTTGTATCTATTGTCAAGTCGATGGGTTAGTTCGTGGTAAGCCTAATGACATTGCATTAGATAAACTAGAGTACGAATTAGACCAAATAATTTCACTGGTTTTTAATACAGATTTTTTAATTGAATATGCTCCAACTGGACTCCAACGACTAAATGACATTTGTATTTCTGGCAATGGAGAATCAACATTATCCAATAACTTTTTAGCTGTTGTCAAAATTATAGCAAAACTTAGAACTAAATACAATATTACCGATAAAGTTAAAACAATCCTAATTACTAATGGTAGCGAATTTGAACAACAGGATATACAAAAATCTGTTACAATAATATCAGAAAATAGCGGGGAAATTTGGTTCAAAATTGATAGTGCTGACACTCGTGGAATAAATTTAATTAATCAAGTCAACTTATCTCCCGAGAGCATTGCTAAGAAATTAAATATTGCAAGTTCATTATGTAAGACGTATATTCAAACATGTATGTTTAAAATACAAAACAATAACCCAACAAATGAAAACATTAATAACTACATTCATTTTATTAAACAATTTAAAGATAAAATAGCTGGCATTTTACTTTACTCCGTGGCAAGAAACCCAATGTTACCCGAAGGTAACAATATTTCTCAAGTTAGTCTTGAATTTCTATCTACAATTGCAAATAAAATAGAACAATATGGTATTAATGTGAAATATTATATCTAAGGAAATATAGTGCAAATTGCCACATGGAATGTGAATTCATTAAAGGTACGCTTATCACAAGTAATAGATTGGCTACAAAAAAGTAACTGTGATGTTTTAGCACTACAAGAATTAAAGCTTGATAATGCTTACTTCCCCGAAACAGAACTAAAAACCTTAGGTTATCATTGCGTATTTAATGGACAAAAAACTTATAATGGCGTAGCTATTATATCCAAACTACCAATCTCTGATGTTATTTGTGATATTCCTAATTATGAAGACATACAAAAGAGAGTCATAACTGCAACAGTGAATGGTGTACGCATAATGTGTGTTTATGTAGTAAATGGTGAAGCTATTGGTAGTGAAAAATTTACGTATAAGTTATCTTGGTTAAATGCATTACATAATTATGTGACCGCCTCACTTCAACAACATGAAAAATTCGCCCTGCTCGGAGATTTTAATATAGCCCCCAGTGATATTGATGTGTACGACCCAGAATTATGGGACGGCAAAATTCTATGCTCAGCAGATGAAAGAGATTTATGGCAGAAATTATTAAATCTTGGGCTTTATGATAGCTATCGATTGTTTCATATGGAAGCAAAACAGTATAGCTGGTGGGATTATCGTAATTTTGCATTTAAACGCAAGCAAGGATTACGCATAGATCATATTTTAATAAATGATGCCGTTAAAAAAATCACTACCGATTGTGCAATAGATACTGAACCACGTAAGAATGAACGCCCCTCAGATCATGCCCCAGTCATAATATCCCTAAACCATTAAATAAACATTGCCAATCATCATAATTGCTTATTGATTTTAGTGTATAATTATGTGTTAAATATAATATTTTATCTGCATCATTATATTTATAAGCAAGTAGTTGAGTATATATGCGGTAGACGACTCTCTCTATCGCTTTTTTATTTGAGATATAAATGACAAAGTACATTTTTATAACTGGCGGAGTAGTATCTTCTCTAGGAAAAGGTATTGCTGGGGCATCTGTAGCCTCTTTATTAGAACTTCGTGGTCTAAAAGTTACTATCATTAAATTAGACCCATACATAAACGTTGACCCTGGAACTATGAGTCCATTTCAACATGGCGAAGTATTCGTAACCGAAGATGGTGCTGAAACAGACTTAGATTTAGGCCATTATGAACGCTTTATTAGTTCACGAATGAAAAAAATAAATAACTTCACAACTGGTCAAGTGTATGATAGTGTTATTAAAAAAGAACGTAAAGGCGAATATCTAGGTAAAACAGTTCAGGTAATCCCACATATTACCGATGAAATAAAAGCTAAAATTAAACACGCTTCACATGGTTTTGATATAGCATTAGTTGAAATCGGTGGTACAGTTGGTGATATTGAATCATTACCTTTTTTAGAAGCCATCAGGCAAATGCGCCACGAATTAGGACGCTCAAAAACTTGCTATATGCATTTAACTTTAGTACCATACTTACCCAGTGCTGGAGAAATCAAGACTAAACCAACCCAACATTCAGTAAAAGAACTACGCCAAATCGGAATACAACCAGATATTTTACTCTGTAGAATGGATAGAAAACTACCTATTTCTGAAAAGAAAAAAATTGCATTATTTTGTGATGTAGAGGAAAGAGCAGTTATTGCCTGTTATGATGCACCAAGTATTTACAATGTTCCACGAATGCTACATAACCAACAAATTGATACTATCATCTGTGAATTATTAAATTTAGACGTACCACCAGCTGATTTAACCATCTGGGATAATATTACCAACAACCTAGAGCACCCACTTTATATTGTAGATATTGCTTTTGTTGGGAAATATGTTGAACTAACTGACTCATATAAATCATTAAATGAAGCCATAATTAGTGCAGCGATTCATACAAAAACAAAAGTAAACATCCATTACGTGGATGCCGAAGATCTAGAAAAAGATGATTGCAGTCAGCTAAATAATATTGATGCAATCTTAATTCCTGGAGGATTTGGCTCACGTGGAACTAATGGTATGATTAAAGCCACCCAATATGCGAGGGAGAATAATATCCCTTATTTAGGAATCTGCCTAGGGATGCAAATAGCCGTTATTGAATTTGCACGCAACATAGCAAATCTTAAACATGCAACTTCTACTGAATTTGACACAGATACCGCAGAACCTGTTATTGCAATGGTTTCTGAGTGGAAAGACAACTCAGGTAAAATAGAAAAACGTGACACTTCTACCAACCTAGGTGGTAGTATGCGTTTAGGGGCACAAAGCTGTAAGCTTAAAAAAGATTCATTAGCATACCGTATTTATGGCGAAGAAATTATTCAAGAACGTCATCGTCACCGTTATGAAGTAAATGATATGTATATCCCACAATTAGTAGATAACGGTTTAATTATTAGTGGCGTATCTATAGGTCACGAACATTTAGTTGAAATGATTGAATTACCAAACCATCAATGGTTTTTAGCATGTCAATTTCATCCTGAATTTACCTCCAACCCCAAAAATGGTCACCCATTATTTACTTCGTTTGTTAATGCAGCATTGGCACAGCGTAGTACGAAAGGATTATAATGCAAAAAACATGGAAATTATTAGATTTTGAAATAGGATTAAACCAACCGATATTTTTAATGGCAGGCCCCTGTGTAGTTGAATCAGAGCAATTAGCCATTGATACTGCTGGTTATTTAAAAGAAATCACCAGCCGACTCGGAATTAACTTTATTTATAAATCAAGTTACGACAAAGCTAATCGTAGCTCCGATCAAACATTTAGAGGCCTTGGAATTGATGAAGGTTTGCGTATATTATCCGAAGTAAAACGTCAATTAAATTTACCTATCGTAACCGATGTACATGAAGTAAATGAAATTGATCAAGTTGCAGAAGTAGTTGATATACTACAAACCCCAGCTTTCTTATGTAGACAAACAAATTTTATTAAAGCAGTTGCTAAAAGCGGTAAAGTGGTCAATATAAAAAAAGGACAATTTCTATCTCCATGGGACATGAAAAATGTTACCGAAAAAGCTTTAAATGTCGAAGGACACGGTTTAATCATGGCCTGTGAACGTGGGGTTAGTTTTGGGTATAATAATTTGGTTTCGGATATGCGTAGCCTTGTAGTAATGCGAGAAACAAATTGCCCAGTTGTCTTTGATGCCACACACTCCGTACAATTACCTGGGGGGCAAGGCACTAGTTCTGGTGGGCAAAGAGAGTTTGTATCTGTTTTATCTAGAGCAGCTGTTGCTGTTGGTATAAGTGGATTATTCATGGAAACTCACCCAAACCCTGATGTTGCTAAATCAGATGGGCCAAATTCATTCCCCATGCACCAAATTGAAGATTTTTTAGCTGAAATCATGGCAATTGACAAATTAGTTAAGAAATTAACTACTTAATAGTAGACCATACAACTACTCGCATACACCACTGACGCTGTGGGTAGACCATAGAAGCCAACAAAATATGACAAAGTAATTGTGATGGTGGGTAGTTGTTAATTTTAGAAAGTACAGGAGTAATTAAACATGCACATAAGTGTCATCACGTATGTATTGATTATTGATTTCTTAGCTATTATGAGTCCTGGCCCAGATTTTTTTATGGTATTAAAAAGTTCATTAACCGATTCGCTTAAAGCAGGCTTTTATACTACCTTAGGTATCTCACTAGGCAGTAGCATTGTTTTTGCTTTAGGATTATTTGGGATTGGTGCCATAGTAGCTAATAGTCAACATTTATTTATGATAATTAAGTTTGCTGGCGCCTTATATTTAAGCTATTTGGCGTTAAAATCTATATTTGCCAAGGTTAAAATATCTGAACCACAATTAACCTATGCAGAAAATAAAAGCCTTGATAAAATTCAATACTTTAGAACTGGCTTAATTTGTAATTTAACCAATCCTAAAGCTTTCATGTTTATTATATCATTGTCTACATATGTTGCAGAACATGGCAACCCTTTTATTGATGGAGTTTTTATAATACTTGGAAGTACATTTGCCACTATATTTTGGTTTACGTTAGTATCCTTTATTTTTGGGCGAGCACGAGTACGTAATATTTTTTATAGTAAACAAAAAATCATTAATGTTATTTTTGGAATAATATTACTATATGTTGCGTTTAGAATAGTTACTCTCTAATATACTCATCGTCTCCGCATTCAAAATTCAAATACTTCGAGTATATATGCCCATTCATATTCAAATACACATTTTTAGAAAGGTTTAATATGTCAAAAATCGTATCAATGCACGCAAGAGAAATTTTAGATTCACGTGGTCTTCCTACCGTAGAAGTTGATGTTGTACTAGATTCTGGGATGATAGGCAGAGCTTCGGTTCCATCTGGTGCCTCAACTGGTACACGTGAAGCATTAGAGTTACGTGATAATGACAAAAAGCGTTACAATGGTAAAGGCGTTTTAAAAGCAATAAAAAATATAAATAGCACAATTCAACCAAGGCTAATTGGCATGGATGCATTTAATCAAACCGAAATTGATGAATCTTTAATTACACTTGATGGTACAGATAACAAAGAAAACCTTGGCGCTAATGCAACTCTGGCTGTTTCTATGGCTACAGCTCAAGCAGTTAGCAATGAACTCAATATTCCATTTTATCGTTATGTTGGTGGGTTAGGTAAAAAAATGTTGCCTGTACCAATGATGAATGTAATTAATGGTGGTGCCCATGCAAATAATAACTTAGATATTCAAGAATTTATGATAGTACCAGTTGGCGCACCTAGTTTTAAAGAAGCACTACGTTATGGTTCAGAAATATTTCACGCTTTAAAATCAATTTGTAGTAGGAAAGGATTATCTACTACTGTTGGCGATGAAGGTGGTTTTGCACCAGATTTACACACAAATGAAGAAGCTTTAAAATTAATAATGGCCGCAATTGAAAAAGCTGGCTATACTGCAGGTAAAGACGTAATGCTTGCAATTGATTGCGCCGCATCAGAATTTCATAAAGATGGAATATATAACTTACAAGCAGAGGAACTAGAACTTAATTATGAACAATTTACTAATTATTTAGTTAATTTAGTGAATAACTACCCTATCATCTCGATTGAAGATGGTATGAGCGAAAATGATAGAGACGGCTGGATTTATCTTACCAAAAAATTAGGCAATAAAATACAAATCGTTGGCGATGATGTATTTGTTACTAACACAAAAATATTAGCTCAAGGTATCAAAGATGGTATCGCTAACTCATTACTTGTTAAAATAAATCAAATAGGTACGTTGACTGAAACAATATCTGCTGTTGAAATGGCAAAAACTGCAGGTTACACCACCATAATGTCACATAGAAGTGGTGAAACAGAAAGTGCTGCTATTGCTGATTTAGCTGTTGCCTTAAATTGTGGGCAAATTAAAACTGGTTCATTATCTCGCTCAGATAGAATTAGTAAATATAATCAATTAATTCGCATTGAAGAAGAGCTTGGAACATGTGCGGTGTATCCTGGTTTATCAGCTTTTTATAATATACACCATAAATAAAATTATGGTTAAAATTACAATCAAAATAAGTTGATGTATGCGCACACACATAAGCTGTTTTGATTGTAGTAACTTAATGTTTATACTCATTCATATTCAAGTTCCAAGTTTGTTGCCAAGCTCCTTGGATCTTGAATTTGTTCGAGTATAGTTGGCAACTACTATTTTATTTCTTAAAGTAATTTAATGGTTTTAATTACATCATTCAGACCTTGTTCTAACTCTATAGTGTGTCTCCAGCCTAATTGATGAATTTTGGAGACATCTTGTAGTTTTCTCATTGTACCATCAGGCTTTGTGGTATCAAATTCAACTCTACCCGTAAACCCCACAAGTTTTGCAATTAAATACGCTAAATCTCTGATAGAAATATCTTCACCAGTGCCAATGTTTATATGCGTATTACGTATTTCAGTTTTATTTTGGATTAAATCACTAAAGTTTATTTTATTCATTAAGAATACACAGGCATTCGCCATGTCGCTTACATGTAAAAACTCACGACATGGAATTCCACTACCCCATAATTTAATTGTAGTAGTGACACTATCTTTATCAATCCCTATTTTAAATAATTCTTCTTTTATAAGATTTTCATCATTTTTTATATTTAAATTATTAGCAATAGCAACATAGTTGTTTTCAGTTAATAGTTTAGCTAAGTACAGTTTACGAATCATAGCTGGAACTACATGGGAGTTATTTAAATCAAAATTATCATTATTACCATACAAATTAGTTGGCATTGCTGCAATAAAATTAGTACCATATTGCAAATTATAACTTTCACACATTTTAATCCCTGCAATTTTTGCAATAGCATATGGTTCATTAGTATATTCTAATTCATTAGTTAATAAATACTCTTCTTTGATCGGTTGTTTAGATTCTTTAGGGTAAATACAGCTACTACCTAAAAATAATAATTTCGTCACTTTATTTAAGTAGCTTGAATGAATTATATTATTCTGAATTTGTAAATTTTGATAAATAAAATCAGCCCGATATGTATTATTAGCATAAATACCACCAACTTTAGCCGCAGCAAGAAATACATATTCTGGCTTTTCTTGGTTAAAAAAATTTTCTACTAATGCTTGGTTAGTTAAATCAAGCTCAGAATGTGTTTTTGTTATTAAATTAATGTAACCTCGTTGATTTAACTCATCAACAATTGCAGAACCTACTAAACCATTATGTCCAGCAATATAAATTTTACTAGTTAACTCCATATTATTCATACCTGCTAAAGCGTCTAGTGTCAATATATTCAAGGTCACTTTGCACCATTTTTTTAACTAATGTAGTAAACGG
>CAITEL010000015.1 GCA_903891375.1 uncultured Neisseriaceae bacterium | reverse complement strand
TGACATAAATTTGAACCTTTCATAAATAATATAGTTTTTAATGTTTGAATTTAAACCCAATTTTAACATTAAATTATATCTTCACTACTGGTTCAGTTTTTGCCTACCAGCATAATCTGAAAAAATTTCCCTGAAAACTGCGAATGTGTCCTTGCACAAATTCTAGATGACGAATTTTATCCAAATTAATTTAAAATACTAGTCTTGCGCTCCAAAATTCTTTAGAAAAATACAAATACTACTTACTTCTATCCGCCCATTCAAGTATCAACAAAAATTTTATTATCACAAAAAGTTGCAATAAATCACAAACATATGTTAAAATTGCGGTTCTCACTAGTATACTAGTGTGATTTTGTTGTTGGTCAATTGTAACCAACGCCTTGCGCTGCAAGGAAATAATAACAGAAAGGTAAAGAAAATGAGTCTTGGTTTATTAGGTCAAAAACTAGGAATGACTCGTGTTTTTGCTGAAGATGGTAGCACAATTCCTGTTACTGTTTTATTGGTAGAAAATAATCGTGTTGTTCAAGTTAAAACGACAGACACAGACGGCTACAATGCTGTTCAAGTTGCTTTTGGTACAAAAAGAGCAAGTCGTGTAAGTAAGCCTCTAAAAGGACACTATGCAAAAGCAGGTGTTGAGGCAGGTAGCATGTTACATGAGTTCACTGTAACGGCTGAAGAGTTAGCAAATTTGCAACCAGGTAATACAGTTGCGGTTGATATTTTTGCGGCAGGTAATTTAGTTGATGTTACTGGTACATCAAAAGGTAAGGGTTTTTCTGGTGTTATTAAACGCCATCATTTCTCTTCAAATCGTGCATCACATGGTAATTCTAAATCACATAACACTCCAGGTTCGATTGGTCAAAGACAAGATCCAGGTCGTGTATTCCCAGGTAAAAAAATGGCGGGACATTTAGGTAATGTACAAATTACTACCCAAAATTTAGAAGTGGTACGTGTGGATAATGAACGTGGATTGATTCTAATTAAAGGCGCAATACCTGGTAGTAAGGGTGGCAAGATAGTTGTTAGACCTAGTGTGAAGGTGGGTGCATAATGGAATTAAAAGTTATAAACACAAAAGGTCAAGATGTAGGTGTTTTAGCTGTAAACGAAGCGGTATTCGCAAAAGATTACAACGAAGCATTGATTCATCAAGTAGTAACCGCATTTTTAGCTAATGCGCGTAGTGGTACCCGTGCCCAAAAAGAAAGAGGCGAAGTTGCAAAATCAACTCGTAAACCATTTAAGCAAAAGGGTACAGGTCGTGCTCGTGCTGGTATGGCGTCATCTCCTTTATGGCGTGGTGGTGGTAAGATTTTCCCTAATCGTCCAGAGGAAAACTTTACACAAAAAATCAATCGTAAAATGTATCGTGCTGCATTAACTTCAATTTTATCTCAATTAGTACGTGATGAAAGATTTATTGTTGCAGACGACATTGTATTGAATGCACCTAAAACAAAAGGTTTCATCGAAATTTTAAATAATATGTCGCTAGCAAATGGTACAGTGTTGATGGTTGTGGATGAATTATCTGAAGAGTTATACTTAGCTTCAAGAAACTTACCAAATGTATTGATTTTAGAAGTTCATCAATTAGATCCATATAGTCTATTGCGCTGTGAGAAAGTTGTAATCAGCCAAAAAGCGGTTGAAAAATTACAGGAGCAATGGGTATGAAAAAAATAGATCTATATAATGTATTAATTAATCCATTAATAACAGAAAAGTCAAATATTGTTGCTGAAAAAAAAGAACAAGTTGTTTTTAAAGTATTGAAAAGTGCAACAAAAGCAGATGTTAAGCAAGCATTTGAGTTAATATTTGGTGCAAAAGTAGCTAAAGTATCAACTATAAATGTAAAAGGTAAAGTAAAGAAATTTAGTCGCTTTACTGGTAAAAGGTCTGATTGGAAAAAGGCTTATATTTGTCTTATTCCTGGTCAAAACTTTGATTTAGCATCAAGTCAGAAGTAGGGAGTAAATCATGGCAATTAGAAAATTAAAACCAACTACACCAGGTCAACGTGGTGTTGTTAAAGTGGTGACTGAAGGTCTTCACAAAGGTGAGCCGTTTGCCCCTCTTTTGGAAAAGCAAATCCGAGGTTCTGGGCGTAATAATCGTGGTGTAATTACTGTAAGACATAAAGGTGGTGGCCATAAACAGCATTATCGTCTTATAGATTTTAAACGAAATAAAATTGGTATCCCTGGTAAAGTTGAGCGTATTGAATACGATCCAAACAGGACATCACACATAGCATTAATTTGTTATGCTGATGGTGAAAGAAGATACATGATTGCACCAAAAGGCTTGGCAATAGGTAGTCCTGTGTTATCAAGTAATGATGCGCCAATAAAAGTAGGTAATACATTACCATTAAGAAACATTCCTGTTGGTACTACTATTCACTGTATTGAAATGAGTCCTGGTAAAGGTGCGCAATTAGCACGTTCTGCTGGAAGTTCAGTTCAGTTACTTGGACGTGATGGCATTTATGCTCAGTTACGTTTACGTTCTGGTGAAATTCGTAAAGTGCATATAGACTGCAAGGCTACCATCGGTGAAGTTGGTAATTCTGACCATAGCTTACGCCAATATGGTAAAGCGGGGGTTAAAAGATGGCTTGGTATTAGACCAACAGTACGCGGTGTTGCAATGAACCCTGTAGATCATCCACATGGTGGTGGTGAAGGTAAAACTGCGGCAGGTCGTCATCCTGTTTCACCTTGGGGCTTACATACTAAAGGTAAGAAAACTCGTAACAATAAACGTACTGATCACTTGATTATTCGTGATCGTCGTAGAAAATAGTAGTAAGGGAAGATTAAAATGACTCGTTCATTAAAAAAAGGGCCTTTTGTAGACCACCATTTAATTGATAAAGTATTAGTTGCTGTCGAAAAAAGTGACAAGCGCCCAATTAAAACTTGGTCAAGACGTTCAACAATAGTTCCAGATATGATTGGAATAACTATTGCTGTGCATAATGGAAAAGCACATGTACCTGTGTATATTACAGATAACATGGTTGGCCATAAACTAGGGGAGTTTTCATTAACTCGTACTTTTAAAGGTCACGTTGCCGATAAGAAAGCAAAGAAATAAGGAGTAAATGATGCAAGTATCTGCTCATTCAAAAAATATTCGCGTATCGGCACAAAAGTGTAGGCTAGTTGCTGATTTAATTCGCGGTTTAGATGTAGCGAAAGCGTTAAATTTATTAGAATTCACACAGAAAAAATCTGCAGGAATTCTTAAAAAAACGCTGGAGTCAGCAATAGCAAATGCTGAACATAATGAAGGTGCTGATATAGATTCTCTTAGAGTTAAAGAGATTTATATTGATAAAGGTCCAAGCTTGAAGCGTTTTATGGCTCGAGCAAAAGGTCGTGGTAACAAAATTGAAAAGCAAACCTGCCACATAAACATTGTGGTTGGAAACTAAGGAGTAAACATGGGACAAAAGATAGATCCTCGTGGTTTTAGATTAGCAGTAACCAAAGACTGGTCTTCACGCTGGTTTGCTAGCACGAATAATTTTGCGGCAATTTTGCTTGAAGACGTTAACATTCGTCAATATTTGATGAAGAAATACGGTAAACGTGCAGCAATTGGTCGTGTATTAATTGAACGTCCAGCAAAAAGTGTTAAAGTTACTGTATTTACGGCACGCCCAGGAGTGTTAATTGGCAAAAAAGGTGAAGGCATTGAGCAAATCAAATTAGAATTGCAAAAAATGACTTCAGTTTCATTACACTTAAATGTGGAAGAAATTAGAAAACCAGAGTTAAATGCTCAAATTGTTGGTGATCAAGTATCACAACAAATTGAAAAGCGTATAGCATTTCGTCGTGCGATGAAACGTGCAATGCAAACAACTATGAAAGCTGGAGCTGTTGGTGTAAAAATCATGGCGTCAGGTCGATTAAATGGTGTTGATATTGCTCGTAGCGAATGGTATCGTGAAGGTCGTGTTCCTCTACATACATTAAAAGCTAATGTGGAATATGCAACGAGTGAAGCGTTGACTACATACGGTATTATCGGTATTAAAGTATGGATTTATAGAGGTGATTTTAATGTTACTTCTAAGAAATACGAAAAAATTGAGAGTATTGAAGTAAAAAGGGAGAAAAGGTTTAATGATGCTCCTAATACTAGAAGACCAGGGGCAAATAAAAAACCAACTACAACACCAAGAAAAAGAAAGGTAGGAACAGACGATGTTACAGCCGAATAGATTAAAATATCGTAAACAACAAAAAGGCCGTAATACTGGTTTAGCCACTCGTGGTGCTAATATCAATTTCGGTGAATTTGGTCTAAAATCTATTTCACGTGGTCGTTTAACTTCACGCCAAATAGAAGCAGCACGTCGTGCTATGACTCGTCATATCAAACGTGGTGGACGTGTATGGATTCGTGTTTTTCCTGACAAACCTATCTCTAGAAAACCTGCGGAAGTACGTATGGGTGGAGGAAAAGGTTCTCCTGAGTATTTCGTAGCAGAAATACAACCAGGAAAAGTTCTATACGAAATGGATGGTGTAACTGAAGAGCTGGCACGTGAGGCATTTAGACTTGCAGCGGCTAAGTTACCATTTCAAACAGTTTTTGTTGTAAGACAGGTTGGTAGTAAATGAAGTCAACAGAATTAAGAGCTAAATCAGCGTTGGAGCTGAATACTGAATTGGAAGCGCTTTTAAAAGCTCACTTCTCATTACGCATGCAAGCGTCAATGCAACAATTGACCAAAACAAGCGAATTGAGAGCGGTGCGTCGTAATATTGCGCGAGTTAGAACGATTTTACGAGAAAAGGTAGCTTAATATGCCAAAAATCAGTCGTACATTAGTAGGTAAAGTTGTTAGTGATGCACGTGATAAAACAGTTACTGTTTTAGTTGAGCGTAGTGTTAAACATCCTTTATATGGTAAAATTGTTAAAAGATTTAAAAAATACCATGCACATGATGAAGTAAATCAATTCAAAATTGGTGATCTTGTAACGATAAAGGAATCAAAACCAATATCGAAGACAAAATCATGGATAGTTGAATCTATTGCTACTAAAGCGTAGATAAAAAAGATCCTCACTTATGCGAGGGTCTTTTTTTAGAAATTTATAAATAAATTTGCATTCAGTGGTATATTATGGTACAATGGCAAACTCAATTCACAGTATAATCTGGTTCCCAATACAATGGGTCCAATACTGACCGTTTGCTTGACGTGTTAAGTTGGAAAGGTAAAATCAATATGATTCAAATGCAAACATTGTTAGATGTTGCTGACAATACAGGTGCGCGTAAAATTATGTGCATCAAAGTGTTAGGCGGTTCAAAACGTCGTTACGCTGGTGTTGGTGACATAATTAAAGTATCTATTAAAGATGCTGCTCCTCGTGGGCGTGTAAAAAAAGGTGATGTATATAATGCTGTTGTAGTTAGAACTGCAAAAGGTATCCGTCGTAGTGATGGTTCACTTATAAAGTTCGATTCAAACGCAGCAGTATTGCTAAACGCTAAGTTAGAGCCAATCGGTACACGTATTTTTGGCCCTGTTACTCGTGAGCTTCGTAATGAAAAATTCATGAAGATAGTATCTTTAGCTCCTGAAGTAATTTAATATAGGTGTTTTTATGAGAAAAATTCGTAAAGGCGATGAGGTAATCGTCATAACAGGTAAAGACAAAGGTAAAATTGGACAAGTTTTACGTGTTGTTGTAGAAGGTGAAAAGGTAGTGGTCGAAGGTGTTAACGTTGCTAAAAAGCACGCTAAGCCAAATCCAGTAAAAGGTATTACTGGTGGTTTTATTGATAAAACTATGCCAATACATGTTTCAAATGTTGCTATTTATAATAGCGCTACAAAAAAAGCTGATCGTGTAGGGTTTAAAATTGAAGATGGTAAAAAAATCAGAATTTTTAAATCAAACAATGAATTGATTAGCTAAGGAGTAATGAATGGCTAGATTAAAAGAATTCTATAATAGTACAGTTGTTGCTGATCTAATGAAACAATTTGACTATAAATCAATTATGGAAGTGCCTCGTATCGAAAAAATCACTCTTAATATGGGTGTTGGCGAAGCAATTGCAGATAAAAAAGTTATGGAACATGCTGTGTCAGATATGACAAAAATATCAGGACAAAAGCCTGTAGTAACTAATGCACGCAAATCTATTGCTGGTTTCAAAATCAGAGCTGGTTATCCAGTTGGTTGTAAAGTTACCTTGCGCAAAGATAAAATGTACGAATTTCTTGATCGTTTAGTATCGGTGGCGTTACCACGGGTGCGTGACTTTAGGGGTTTACCTGCTAAAGCGTTTGACAAATTTGGAAATTATAATTTTGGTATCAAGGAACAAATCATATTCCCTGAGATTGAATACGATAAAATCGATGCTTTGCGTGGTATGAATATCACAATTACGACAACGGCAAAAAATAGCGAAGAAGCTAGAGCGTTGTTAAAAGCGTTTAGTTTTCCTATCAAATAAGGATTAAGTAATGACAAGAAAAGCTTTAGTGGAAAGAGAAAAGAAACGTTCTGATTTAGTGGCAAAATATGCTACAAAAAGAACAGCGTTATTTTCAATAATAAATGATTCTTCGAAAGGCGATGATGAAAAGTTTGAGGCAAGAGTTGCTCTGCAAAAACTACCTCGTAACGCATCACCAACCAGACAGCGTAATCGTTGCGCACTTACGGGTCGCCCTCGTGGTACATTCCGTAAATTTGGCATAGCGCGTAATAAACTAAGAGAGTTGGCATTAAAGGGTGATGTACCTGGCATTGTCAAGGCTAGCTGGTAATTAAGGAGAATTAAAAATGATGCAAGATACAATTGCGGATATGTTAACTCGAATTCGTAACGCACAGTCAGCAAGAAAAGAAACTGTTGCAATGCCATCGTCGAAAATTAAAGTTTCGATAACTAAGGTATTAAAAGAAGAGGGTTACATAGACGATTTTAAAGTTGAAGGTGATAAAAAACCTGAACTTACTATTAGTTTAAAATATTATGCAGGAAAACCTGTTATAGAGAAAATCGAAAGAATTTCTCGTCCTGGTTTACGCAAATATTGTAGTTGTGATGAACTACCAACTGTAATGAATGGACTTGGTGTAGCTATTGTGTCTACGCCTAAGGGTGTATTAACTGACCGTCATGCTCGTTCATTGAACGTTGGTGGCGAAGTAATATGCATAGTAGCGTAGTTTGAAGGGAGTAGTATAATATGTTGTCTCGTCAAGCTAAATTACCATTGAGTATACCTTCAGGAGTTGAAGTTACAGTTGATGGTTCTAGTGTAAAAGTAAAAGGTTCTTTGGGTTTAATGGAATTCACTTTTAATGATGCTGTTGCTATCATTAAAACTGATAACGTAATCACATTAGAAACAAGAGAAGAAACCAAGTTTGCAAAAGCATTATCAGGTACAATCCGCGCAGTTTTAAGTAATATGATTACTGGCGTGAGTAAAGGTTTTGAAAAAAAGCTTACAATTTTTGGTGTTGGGTACCGTGCTGCGGTTCAAGGTGATAATTTAAATTTAACTTTAGGTTATTCACATCCTGTAGTATTTAAAGCACCTAAAGGCATAAAAATTGAAGCGCCAACTCAAACTGAAGTGCTAATAAAAGGTTATGATAAACAAATGGTTGGACAGGTTGCTGCAGAAATTCGTGCATTCCGTCCAGTAGAACCATACAAGGGTAAGGGTATCCGTTATGCTAATGAGCAGGTTATCCTTAAAGAAACTAAGAAGAAATAGTTTTAAAGGCTAATTCGTTATGAATAAGAAAGAGTCTAGACTTAGACGTACAAGAAAAACAAGATTAAAAATTCTTGAACTAGGTGCTAAACGTCTTGTTGTGTATAAATCAAATACAAATATTTATGCACAAATTATTGATGAAACAGGTTCTAAAGTACTTGCATCAGCATCTACTTTAGCAAAAGATATTAATGCGTCAATTAAAAACGGTGGCAATGTTGAAGCGGCTAAGCTTGTTGGAAAACAAATAGCTGAAAAAGCTTTAGCATCAGGCATTAAAGAGATTGCATTTGATAGATCTGGCTTTAAATATCATGGTCGTGTAAAAGCTTTGGCTGATAGCGCTCGTGAAAATGGCCTTGTATTCTAATAATGGAGTGAATATATGTCTGAAGTAAAAGATCAATTTATAGAGAAGATGATTAGCGTCAACCGAGTTACCAAGGTTGTTAAGGGTGGTAGAATCATGGGTTTTGCTGCATTAACTGTTGTAGGTGATGGTGACGGTAGCATTGGAATGGGTAAAGCTAAATCAAAAGAAGTACCTGTTGCGGTTCAAAAAGCGGTTAAAGAAGCACGCAAAAACATGGTTAAAGTATCTTTAAACAAAGGTACAATTTACCATAATGTGTCTGCAAGACATGGTGCTACTACAGTATTTTTGCAACCCGCGAAAGACGGTACTGGTATTATAGCTGGTGGTACTATGCGTGCGATATTTGAAGCTGTTGGTGTAAAAAATATTACAGCTAAGGTTCATGGTTCAACAAATCACTACAATGTAGTTAGAGCAACTTTGAATGCCTTAGAGGCAATTTATACTCCTGCTGAAATCGCTGCAAAACGTGGTATTACAGTTACTGATATGCTGGGAGAATAAATATGACAACCGCTAAATTAGTAAAAATAACTTTAGTAAAAAGTTTGATTGGAAGACTAGAAGCTCATAAGGCTTGTGCTCGTGGTCTTGGTTTAAGGAAGATTGGGCAAACTGTAGAAGTTATGGCTACTCCAGAAAACTTAGGCATGATCAATCGTATTAACTATCTTTTAAAATTTGAGGGTTAATTATGTTTTTAAATGAAATTAAGCCTGCAGTTGGTAGTACACACTATAAAAAACGTGTAGGTCGTGGAATAGGCTCAGGCTTAGGTAAGACTTGTGGACGTGGACATAAAGGACAAAAAAGTCGTGCTGGAGGTTTTCATAAAGTAGGTTTTGAGGGTGGACAAATGCCCTTGTACAGACGATTACCGAAGCGTGGTTTTAACTCTATGACATTATCTGCCGAAGTTCGTTTATCGGATATTAATAAATTAGCTATTGATGATATTGATCGTTTAACATTAGTTACTAATGGTTTGGTATCACAACATGCTGATAAAATCAAAATTATTAATACTGGTAAAATTGAAAGAGCAGTAAATGTTCGTGGTTTAAATGTTACAGAATCAGCAAAAGCTGCGATAATAGCTGTTGGTGGTTCGATAGAGTAAACATAAATATCAGTAACATGATGTTGAGAAGAGAAGAGAATGTGCTATGGTTGCTATTAAAACAAATAAATTTGCTGAGTTAAAAAGAAGAATCTGGTTTTTAATTGGGGCGTTGGTTATTTTTAGAATTGGTGCACATATTCCAGTACCTGGAATAGATCCGATTCAATTAGCCAAGTTGTTTCAATCCAATCAATCAGGTTTACTTGGTATGGTTAATATGTTTTCTGGTGGTGCATTGTCAAGGTTTACCATTTTTGCCTTAGGGATTATGCCATACATTTCAGCTTCAATTATATTGCAGTTATCATCGGAAGTATTTCCAGTTTTAATTCAATTAAAAAAAGAAGGTGAAAGTGGCCGCAGAAAGATTACCCAGTATACTAGATACGCTACTGTTGTTTTAGCCTTAGTGCAGAGTTTCGGTATTGCGACTATGTTGTATAAGCAACCAGGATTAGTTGTGGCATCACAAGTGCAGTTCTTTTTAACTGCAATTGTGTGTCTAGTAGCAGGGACAATGTTCTTAATGTGGTTGGGTGAACAAATTACCGAACGTGGAATTGGTAATGGTGCATCAATGATTATTACAACTGGTATTATATCTGGTATTCCAGGTGGTATTGGTAAAACTCTAACGTTAGCATCACAAGGTTCAATGTCAATATTTACAACTATTATAATATTCTTATTAGTAATAGGAATCACATATGTGGTTGTATTTGTAGAAAGAGCACAGCGTAAAATCCCTGTGAATTATGCAAAGCGTCAGGTTGGTAATAAAGTCACCCAAGGCCAAAATACACATTTACCGCTTAAGTTAAATTTGGCAGGAGTTATCCCACCAATATTTGCATCTAGTATAATTTTATTTCCTGCAACTATTTTAGGTTGGGTAGGTAGTGGTAATAGTCGTTTAGGATTTTTGTCAAGTATAAGTGATATGCTTCATCCAGGGCAGCCAGTATATGTATTGTTATATGCATCAGCGATAATCTTCTTCTGTTTCTTTTATACTGCATTAGTATTTAATCCAAAAGAAACTGCTGATAATTTGAAAAAAAGTGGTGCATTTATCCCAGGTATTAGACCTGGAGAAAATACGGCAAAATATATTGAGAAAGTTATCTTACGATTGACATTTGCTGGGGCTATATATATAACATTGGTTTGTTTATTACCAGAAATTTTCATTTTAAAATGGAATGTTCCGTTTTATTTCGGTGGCACTTCATTACTAATTGTGGTTGTAGTTACGATGGATCTTATGACTCAAATCCAATCGCAGGTAATGTCGGTTCAATATGAAAGTTTACTTAAAAAAGCAAACTTAAAAAGTTTCTAGGAAGTTCGGTGGGTATATGGCAAAAGATGATGTGATACAATTTGAAGGCGAAGTTATTGAAGCTTTACCTAATACAATGTTTCGCGTTAAATTGGAAAATGGCCATTTGGTATTGTGTCATATTTCTGGGAAAATGAGAATGAATTACATTCGAATTTTACCTGGAGATAAAGTAACAGTTGAGATGACACCATATGATTTAAACAAAGCTCGCATTGTATTTCGTGCGAAGTAGGTTTTTCGAGGTTAATAATGAGAGTTCAGCCTTCTGTAAAGAAAATATGTCGTAATTGTAAAATTGTACGTCGCAATCGTGTTGTGCGTGTTATTTGCAAAGAAGCTAGACATAAACAAAGACAAGGGTAACCGAGGATTATAATTAATCTATTTTAGATTACTTAATAATGGTATATTTGTATTTTTTTATAAAATACTGTATAATACTAGGTTGACGTTTAATTTTTGAAAGGAAAATTATGGCACGCATTGCTGGGGTAAATATACCTGATAATGCTCACATAGTGATTGGGTTACAGCACATTTTTGGCATTGGCACTACACGTGCGAATAAAATTTGTGGTGCAACGTCTGTTAATCCACAAACGAAAGTTAAGGATTTAACTCAGGCTGAGATGGAAACAATTCGCGATCAAGTAGCTACCTTTACTATTGAGGGTGACTTACGTCGCGAAGTTTCTATGAATATCAAACGTCTTATTGATTTAAGATGTTACCGTGGTGGCCGTCACTTAAAAGGTTTACCAGTTCGTGGTCAAAGGACTAAAACAAATGCTCGTACCAGAAAAGGCCCGAGAAAGTCTATTGCTGGTAAGAAAAAATAAGAACTATATTGCATAAAGGAAGTATGTAGATGTCAAAAGCAAACACAGCAACAAGAGTACGCAAGAAAGTTAGAAAAGTTGTAAGTGAGGGTATCGCTCACGTACACGCTTCTTTTAACAATACAATTATAACCATCACAGATCGTCAGGGTAATGCATTATCTTGGGCTTCAGCTGGCGGTGCTGGTTACAAAGGATCGCGTAAAAGTACTCCTTATGCTGCTCAAATAGCAGCAGAAAACGCTGGTAAAGTTGCCCAAGAGTATGGAGTTAAAACAGTAGATGTACGTGTGCAAGGACCTGGTCCTGGCCGTGAGTCTTCTATCCGTGCTTTAAATGCGTTAGGTATTAAAATTGTTAGTATTTCGGATGTTACGCCAATTCCTCATAATGGATGTCGTCCACCGAAAAGACGTAGAGTATAAAGGAGAAGATATATGGCTAGATATACGGGACCTAGATGTAAATTAATGCGCCGTGAAGGTTTAGATTTATCTTTAGTAAGTTCAAGAAAAAGTGCTGATGTTAAATGCAAATTAAACTCAGCCCCAGGTCAGCACGGAGCTAAATCTGCAGGTAAGATGTCAGATTTTGGTATTCAATTGCGTGAAAAACAAAAAATTCGCCGAATTTATGGTGTGTTAGAGCGTCAATTTAGAAGATTCTTTGCTGAGGCAGTGCGTAGAAAAGGCTCTACTGGTGAAAACCTATTAAAACTATTAGAATCAAGATTAGACAATGTTGTGTATAGAATGGGTTTTGGTTCAACTAGAGCTGAAGCACGTCAGTTAGTATCGCATAAAGCAATATTAGTGAACGGTTCATCAGTTAACATACCTTCATTTTTAGTTAAACCAGGTGATACAGTTAGCATTAAAGAGAACTCACAAAAACAAGTTCGTATTCAAGAGTCGTTATCTTTATCAGAACAAGTTGGTTTTCCAGGTTGGGTTGAAGTTAACGCTAAAAAAATGGAAGGGCTGTATAAGTCAATGCCTGAACGAAGCGAGTTGTATAGTGATATCAACGAACAATTAGTGGTAGAGTTTTACTCTAAATAATTAAATTGCTTAAAGGAAGGCGGCGATATGCAGGCAACTGAGAAACAGCTGTTAAAACCAAAGTCAATTACGATTAATCCGATTGAAGGTGAAGTTAATAACGCTAAGATAGTGATGGAGCCATTTGAACGTGGCTATGGTCATACTTTAGGAAATGCTCTACGTAGAGTATTGTTATCATCTATGTCAGGTGTTGCGGTAACTGGTGTTAAAATTGATGGTATTGCGCATGAGTACTCTGTTATTGAAGGTGTTTGTGAAGATGTTATTGATATTTTATTAAATCTGAAAGGTTTAGTATTTAAATTACACAATAAAGATAAAACATCTTTAAAGCTTAACGTAAAGGGTCCAACAGTTGTTAAGGGTGGTGATATTTCACTTACTCATGACGTAGAGGTGTTAAATCCAGACCATGTTATTTGTAATATAACCAAAGATGTTGAAATCAATATGGAAGTCTTTATTGAGCAGGGTGTTGGTTATCAAACTGTAGCTTCACGTAGAATAAACGCTACGGCAACTGAGAGTGTTTCAACTGGTATAATTTCATTAGATGCTGGATTTTCTCCAGTTACACGGGTTATGTTTAATGTTGAGAGTGCACGTGTTGAGCAGCAAACTGATCTAGATAAATTAATTCTAGAGGTGGAAACTAACGGAGTTATTTCTCCTGAAGATGCAGTTAAATCAGCATCTAGGTTATTAATTGAACAGTTATTGGTATTTGCTGGCTTAGAACATATGCCAGAAGTAAATGCTCCTGTAACTAAATTAGTAAAAGTTAAGGAAGATCTTGAAGTTGATCCAATGTTCTTAGAATTAGTTGATAATTTAGAACTAACAGTAAGAAGTGCTAATTGTTTAAAACATTTAGATATTAACTACTTAGGTGATTTAATTCAATTTTCAGAAAATGAATTACTTAGAACGCCTAATTTAGGAAGAAAATCTCTGACAGAGATTAAAGAGTTATTAGATGCACGTGGTTTAAGACTTGGGATGCCTATAGAAAATTGGCCACCAGCATCAATTAAAAAGAAATAATTTATAAGGATGTAGATAATGCGTCATCGTTGTGCTCACCGCAAATTGAATCGTACGTCTGCGCATAGAAAAGCTTTATTTAAAAATTTAGCTGTTGCGTTACTAAGACACGAAGCAATTATAACAACATTACCGAAAGCAAAAGAATTGCGTAAGGTAGTAGAACCGTTAATTACGTTGGCAAAAACACCAACATTAGCAAACCGTCGTTTAGCTTTTGCGCGTACGCGTGATCGTGAAATTGTGGGCAAGCTGTTTGATGTATTAGCGCCACGTTACCAAAATAGAAATGGTGGTTATACCCGTTTATTAAAACATGGTTTTAGAGATGGTGATAATGCTCCGCGTGCATTTATAGAATTAGTTGATAGACCTGAGACTACTGAGGTAGTTGAGGAATCTTCCAACGCATAATATAAATTTAAGCGAACACTATGAAAAAGCCAATTTGTAGATAATATAGATTGGCTTTTTCAATTTCAAAATGATCTATCAATCACCAAGTTATGGTTTCGACTATATGATTTTGATTGGAATAAATACAGATGTCACCAGCTATTTTCAATGATTCTTTAACTATTTGTTCTGCTGTTAGTTGACTATGGTCAAGTAATGCTTTAGCTGCTGAAGAAGCAAAGGCACCACCAGAACCTATAGTAGCGATTCCATGTTCAGGGTCAAGTACATCGCCGTTACCCGTAATAATAAGACTGTGTTCTTTATCTGCAACAATTAGCATGGCTTCTAGGCGACGTAGCATTCGATCTGTGCGCCAATCTTTGGCTAATTCTACTGCAGAGCGCAATAAATGGCCTTGATATTTTTCCAATTTTTCTTCAAATCGTTCAAATAAAGTAAAGGCATCAGCGGTGCCACCGGCAAATCCAGCTAGTACTTGTTCATTGTAGAGACGTCTTATTTTTCTGGCGGTGGATTTTATGACAATATTACCCAGAGTGACCTGACCGTCACCGCCAAGGCTAACTGAGTTATTGCGTCGTACGGAGATTATGGTTGTACCACGGAATTGTTCCATGCGGAGATATCCTTTAAAAATGCGTATTTAGAGTTACAGATGAGGTAATATATGGTGATGAATCTTAAAAAATCAATAGCGATATTGATTAGAATTGGATCTTTAATAAAAATTCTGCATATGAATAGGCAAATAAATTATGTTAAAATCATTGGTTAAAATTTTTGGATGAGGGTTATTGTTATGCGCTACTTTATTATTTTGCTTACTATGTTATCAGGTTTTGTTTTTGCGGATAAAGCGCTTATTATTACTGACATTCATTTTACTCCATTTAACGAATGTGGTAGTCTGCCTTTTTATTGTAGTAAACTTCATGAATTAGAGAATGAACCATTTCAGCGGTGGTCATTTGGAGGAATGGTTGCAAATTCATATAAAATGGAGACCAATAGTTATTTTCTTAATGATTCATTAAAAAGTTTAGGCTTAAAATTTAATGTAGAATCTGTGCAAAATATATTTATAACAGGCGACTTATTAGCACATGAATTTTCTAAAAAATTTAAATATTATAGACCATTTGCGTCAGCCAAAGATGTTTCAGACTTTGAATATAAAACACTAGCGTATGTATTATATAGAATTCACCGTTATTTTCCGCAAAGTAAAATTTATTTTATTTTAGGTAATAATGATACTGACTTAGGTGATTATAATTTGCCGAGTCAAAAATGGCTTAATGAAGTTGCATTAAACATTTCTGCATACCTGCCACAACAATATCGCGCCAGTCTTATTTGGCAATTTAAGCGTGGTGGGTATTATTCACTTCCGTTAAATGATAAATTACAAGTGATTGGATTAAATACAGATGTTTTTAGCAAATTATCAATTGATAAGATGAGTGAAGATGTGGCGCAAAAAGAGTTAAATTGGTTGGGTGATGAGTTAGAGTCATTAAATCGGCAAAATAAAAAAGTAATAATATTACAGCATATTCCTTTGGGTGGTGATGCTTATAAAACTAGTAAAAGTGGTGTGGCTGTATTTTTATTAAAAAACAAGTTT
>CAITEL010000014.1 GCA_903891375.1 uncultured Neisseriaceae bacterium | reverse complement strand
ACATCAACTAATAACAGAACTTCTCTACTCATTATTAACTTCCTAAAATATATTTTATTTTTTCCGAATTGGAGTTTTTTTGGGTAATTCAAATACCAAGCGAGCACGTGAGATATTCTCAAAAGCTAGCGTAAGTACTCTACCTTTTTCTAATTCAAGGGTTATCAAATTATCGTTAATTGATTGGATAATTCCTTGAAAGACTTTTTGTTCTTCTATTAACTCACGAGATTTTACTTTAATTGTTTTCCCTATAAATCTAATATAATCTTCAATTTTCTTTAATGGCCTATCTACACCAGGAGACGATACTTCTAGGCGGTTATAATCAATAGTTTCAACTAGAAATAAATTGCTTAAGTGATGAGATACCTTTTCACAATCATCAATAGTAACGCCACCATCTTTATCAATATACACCCGTATTAATTTTGTAGGAGTTATTTCAACATCAACAAACTCATAACCTAAACCAGGAATGGTTTGCTCTAATATTTTTTGGATTTTCATCTGCTTTTACAAATCCTTTCAAATAGTTTCTATTTAGTAGCGACGTGGCGATACTGTTGTTTTTTAGTTTATAGGCTAACAAAAAAGTGAGTCACACATGGACTCACTTTTCTTATATTACGTACTTTTATATTGCGCTATTATACCTTAAAATCACACAAAAAAGCAAATAAAAATAATGAATTATCAAACCTCTGTGTATTATCTATCTAACTTTGCAACCTTATTTTAAAAAAATGATTTTTTATGAGCCTGATTTTAGGGTGGCGAAGTTGATAAGAATGCCTCATAGGCTCGCTGTTTTTTTCTGCAAGTTGTTATTGTAAAGAATTTCTAAAATTAGCTTCAGCTAAATTTTGGCGTTGTTGCATGAATACCCAGAAATTGGTTGACAAATTTGTACATTGAATCATCGTTAGTTGAGAGTGTTATAATCTCGGTTGGATTATCGAAGAGTTTACAGGATGTAAACTTGTCCATTGAGATAATGCCATTATACAAATTAAATTATATAGCTTAAAACTCAATATTCAAAGGATTCTTGGACAAATGAAATTAAAACCGATTTATTATTAGGCGCCAATGAGTTGTGCACATCCTTTTTTAATGATTACAAGGTACAATATGAGTCGTTACCCAAAGTTGGTGAAACATCCAAACTTGAGTGGGCAGGCATATTTCAAAATATACAAAATTGGGTAATTAATAATGATACTCTCACTGATATGCAAAAGTTAAAATGTATTATCAAGATAAGTGAAACATATGATAGACTTGGTCAAAAATGAGGAGTTAACGCTTGATGATTACAATAATTTACAGGTGGGGAGTAAAACTGTCAAAAAGAAAGATGATTGTGTGGTGATTCTTATGCCAACATTGGAATCTGGAATCTAATTCTCTGTTGCATTTATAAAAGAGTGGAATTGAGGCGTTTCATAAAACTCAATTCCATTACTGTCTGCTATTTCCTTATTTAAATCAACATAGATTTTGCCAATTTGTGGCAACGAAATTTCCCCGTGAAGTTTTAGTAGAAAAAATTATCTTAAATAGGCTTTGAAATAATAAACACGCAATAAAATAATTTATGTTAAAATCTAATACTATACTCATTCATATTCAAATCACAGATTTGTTGACAAGCTCCTGATGTAAGACATATAGACGGTGTTCCTTGTTGCCTACTCGGTGCTTTGAGTCTAATTTGAGTATACTTGTATGCCGATCTAACTAAAGATTTTGATGGCGTCGTATATTTGGTGTACATAACGCCATGAATTCACTTAATGATAAAATATCAAAGGTACAACTAAATGAGAACAGAAAAATTTTAATT
>CAITEL010000013.1 GCA_903891375.1 uncultured Neisseriaceae bacterium | reverse complement strand
TCTAAATCATATTCTGGCAATATCTTTACCAATTCACCGCTATGAATAAATTTATCTGCAACAAATTGTAATAGTGGACAAATACCTGCTCCAGTCCTTGCAAGGCTAACCGCAGCATATGAATTATCAAACATGCCATGTAAATTATCAAAGTTTATATACTCTTCTTCACCAGTTACTTTATTAACAAATTGCCAATTTGTAATTATTGTATTTTGTAGCTTGGGAATAAATACCTTATGATTATATAAATCTTGTAATGTAGTTATCTTACTATTTTCAGCCAAATATGATGGTGAAGCACACAAACAAGTACTTACAGTAAATAATTTACGAACCACAAAATATTCTTTTCTGGGAAATACCGTAGTTACTGCAATATCAAAATTAAAATCATAATTTGATATATCCTGAAAATCATAAAACAAACTCAGTGTTATATTAGGATGCTTATTATAAAATTCAGATATATATGGAATAATAAAAACTTCAGCAAAAAGTGGTGGTAACACAACAGTTATGATACCTTTTAACTCATCCCTATTGTTTATTATGTCATCAAGCTTAATATCTAAATGTTCTATATCATTACGCAATTTACCATATAACTCCTCACCAATTTCAGATAATTCAAACTTATGTCCACCACGAATAAACAACTTTACATTTAACTTAGTTTCTAAATTTGCTATACGACGACTAATTGTTGGTTGATATATGTTTAACTTCGAGGATGCAGCAGACATTGTACCACACTTCACTACATATACAAACAGTGCTAAATCATCAAGAATATTCAACCCATAAATCATAATATCTCTCCATGTAATATAATATTACTAGATAATTTAATTATACACTCTGATAATGCAAACTTCAATGACATTATCTGTTACAGCACATATCGTAAATTGTAGTATAAAATATGAACTTTTGTCAAATTTAATTATAAACTGATGTTACGCACGTAGATAGCACCTCAGATATCTTATCAAAACAGAATATTATAAATACTTTACGAGTATTCTTATCAACTTTTCCATTCATTATTATTAAGTTCGACCACCCTAAAATTAAGCTCGTAAAAAATCATTTTTTAAAAATAAGGTGGCGAACTTAATTAATAACTAACGTTTGGTTACTATCTCAAATACATTATCTCCCTTTTTATGTACGCATGTGGTTAAAGTCACACCTACTGAGGTTGAGTATGATGATTTACAAAAGTCATCTTTCATTTCTAATGGAAATTCAGGTTGATCAGTTTTACCATCAGTATTATTCCTAATATTATAAATATATCTAAAACTGTGGACAGCTTCAGTATTGGTAAAAGTAGCTGTTCCATTTGGAATAAGTAGGTGTTCCCCAGTTGCGATACCTCCAACCCTAGCATTATAAAATGAATATGTGTACTCATTTGGAAATTTTGTAGTAATTGTATATTTTGATGCTTTACTTGGTTCAACCTTAAGTTCTAATTTACCATGATGCTTCTGTAATGATATACTAACATTATCAGGAAAAACAATAGTTCCTGGTTTTTCCTGTTGGCAATTTAGAGCTGGGCAAAATACAGTAGCCCCCCATCCCATTTTATTTCTATATTTTACAGAAATTGTAAATTTGGTTTCCTTTGGATCACTATAATTATCAGTCCAAGAACTATAGTTAATTCCAAAAGTATATAATTTTTCACGATTATCTTTTGGAGATTTTATTTTAATACTATAGATACCAGTTGCTAAACTGTTACCAAGACTTTTATAAGCTGGTCGAGGGAATTTAATTGTATGGTCTACCACATCTAAAACACGAGTATCATCATATTTTGTGGCATCTCCAATAAATTTGATTCGATTAAATTCCAATACTTGATATGTACTACCTATATGAGCATTTTGTACATTTGGTGATTTATGATACATATCACTGTTTCTTTTTTCAATTTCTCTATATAAAGGAGCAAATCCATCTCTTGGAAAATGGTCTACAACGCTTCCATTATCTTCATCTTGAAATAAGTGTGGCCCACCATCATACCCTGCCTTAGTAAATTTGCTTGGAATATAATAAATCTCAGTAGCACCCAAATAATTACCTAATGGAGTATTTGAATATGGTTTTGTATGTTTGGAAGAATAACGCCAGAAAATACTATTATTAAATTCTGAGTGAGACACTACAAATGGAGCAGACTCCCAACTAGTTAATGCTTCTTTACCCCCATAAATCCCGGATAACGTAAACCCATCAAAAGAAGTAAAATCACTAGATGCAAATCTAAGTAATTTTTCCTGTTCAATTTTACCTTCCCACACATAGTTTCCATCTAGTTTAAGCCCGATTTTACCATAAGTGTCTTCAAGTTTTGATACAGGGAATGAATCTACAATAGTATTAAATATCGTATCGTAATAAGATTTTATAACTAGCAGGTTTTGTTCATAAGTTTTTGTTGGAGATACGCCTGGAACATTAACCGAGATATTGCCGCGATAAATGCTACCAAATTTATTATTATCACTACTAATTAACCAAGCAGCTAAACGATCTAACTCCTGAACATTTCTCACACTAGCTAAGGTATCCATTAAATATTTGGTATATAAGCTATTATAATAATTATATAAAGCAATATAATTTACCCTACGATCTGCGCGACTTTGTTCTAGTTTTAACAATTCTAACTGTTTTACAAAATCATTTAAAATCATTCCATGATCACGAGATATTGATTTAACCTGTTCATCCGCTTGTTCACGTTCAGTCCCTAGATGACTTAAAATGTTTTGCAACGGGGTAGCATTTATCTGATATTTATTTAAATAATCTTCAAATGAATAAGTATATTTGCCAGTTCTAGGATCTCTTCTAGAAAATTCATTTAAATTACTTTGTAAATTTTGCGCCGGTTGCTCCATTATAACAAATTTTTCCGTTAATTTTGTTGCGTACTCACGAACTTTATCTTTGTTATATTGGGTATTAAAATCAGTGATTTGATTTTGAACAACTAAAATTTGTTGATTAACATAGTTTAGTGCATCTATGATTGCTTGCATCTGTGCATTTGCTCCGGCACTAGGACCTTTACCAATACCTAAATCCAGAAATCCAGAAGCAAAATCACTAAACGGTTTAAATCCTGGGAAAAACACCCCCACCATTTTAAAAAAACCATTTATACGAATAGAAATATCTTTAGGATCACCAACTGCCGATTTTGGGGGGGCAACACTTGTAGAAGCTCCACTTGCAGAATCTACTGGCGTTATTTGAGCCATGCTTATGTTATAGATATCATTACCCATATGGTTGCCAAATTTATCAACTACAACCTCACCTATTAAAGAGTGATTCTTAGCAGAATAAAGCTTAATACCGTTCAGACCGACTTGTGGAGTATAATTTTTAAAAATAATGCTACAATAGCCAGTATTAGAACAGCTTTGCATAGTAGAAACACTTTTTCCATTATCACTATTAGTAAGTTCCACCCGCACTGAATGATTACCAAGCAACTGTTCGGTTGGGACATTAATTATGGTATCACTTGCAAAACAATTAAAGCTCCATAATAGTGGGCAAGCGATTAAGCTTAGCTTGAATCTATTAATTTTCATTTTATTACTCCATTTACGATTAAATATTACGATATAACCACTTAATTATCTAGAACCTAGAGAATTATACCCTAAAAAAACAGAAAAGTCAATATAATAATTAGTTATAAATAATCAGGTATTTCAACCTAGCCACATACATATCCAGTATATGCACTTAATGAATTTTTAATAGTTACAAAACTAGGTAAATTGGAATTATTAACATTAATTCTATTGACTACTGGATGACATGCCATTCCACCACTACTACTAATAGATACAGCACAACTATCTCCTGATTTATTAAAATTACATACCTGATTATTACTAAGTGTGGCACTAAATGCTTGATTAAATACACCACTAACGGTTAATTGTGAGACACCACTTACCGAGCTACCACGACTAGAAAATACATCTGGTGTAAAACTAAGAGTTGCTTGTTGTGGGTTAATATTTATAGACAATGAAGGAATACTAAAGGCTTTATTACTACTAATTCCAGTTAATATGTAATTACCTGGGGTTGTACTACTAATATTAATGCTACAGCTTAAGTGTTGGCTATCCAAATTACATACTTGTGGTGCAATAACTATATTTTGAATATCATTAAAAGTTATACTAGTAGATTCCAATAATAAACTTTCACCATTAAATTGTAATACTATATTAGTGTTTTGGTTAACCAAACTGTTTACACTTTCAACATCATAACTAAAAGCTCCTGGCGCATTCACGATAACTTGCACAGGAGTTACTATATAACCTGGAGCATTTGCTACAACTAAATATTTCCCCACACTTGAGCTAGTGGTATTAATAGTTAGATCACAGCTATGAGATCCTAAAGTATCAAATGTACATTGATTAGTACTTAAGCTTACTGTCTGATCTGGCCCAATTACCGATAGAACGACTATTAAATGTTCTTCTAGAATAGCTGGATTATTGATATAGTTTAATTGCAACGTTGAATTTTGAGTACTGTATAAATTAACCACACTTTGAGAAAATGCAATTATGGATGGTGCAACAACAGATAATTTTACACTAGATGATACATTACTTTCATTTGGAAGTTTTGCATTTATTGTAATAAAGTTTGTCTCCCTAGATTCAGATAAAGTGTCTAAATTACTCAAACTTTGTTCAAATATATAAACTTTAGACTCAATTCTCGTATTATTGAGATATACAATTATACTACTTTCACCATTAGCAAATGCCACATTACCAATATTACCTTGTTTAATAGTTAATACCACTGGATAATTTTGATTAATCTGTGGATTATTAATCTTAAGAGTTACTGGCACACTACCACCAAGAGCTACTGATTTTACTGGCGTATTTAGTGTAATTTCTGGATTAGGTTGTGGGGGAGCTGTGTTACCACCAGATATTACATTGCCTGCACCATTACAACTTATCAAAAAAATACTTATGATA
>CAITEL010000012.1 GCA_903891375.1 uncultured Neisseriaceae bacterium | reverse complement strand
TGTGCCGTCACCATGTAGAATTGATACATCTAGTAGGTTATTGTCATTCAAAGACCCAACGCTTGCAATGAATGAAGCTAAAATCGAATGGTTTAAAATCCATTGGTGGCAATGCTTAAATACCTGAATATAACTAATTTCAGGCTTGCCTAATGTGTCTTTTTCAATCGGGAGCTTGTGCCACTGACATCCAGTGAGAAGAACATATAATATATAGTTGAAAAGTTTAAAAAGTGGGATTTTTATTGTAGGTCCACGACTACCTAATTTTATATGCTCCAAGAAAAATTCATTGAACTGTGCTTCGGTTAATTCAACTGGTATTGCTGGGTTTGCTACATTTCTAGCCATGTAATATTGCCTCATATAAAAATATTATTGAATTTATAATATGGGGGCAAACTTATATATAGCAAGGCATTTCATGCTAACTGAAACTAGAAATGAGTTGAGAGTGTTTAGCACTTTTTATCAATTTGTTTATAAAAACGTAAGCATCAAAAATTTCACCATTATAAAATATGCCTTGAGTTGGCTGTATATCTTTCGACTCCAAGGCATTAAATATCTTATTAAAATTATCGTCATGCTTTAATAATTTTTGCTCTATAGTTTCTAACCGTTGAAACATCCCAGCATTTTGTGATATAAATCTTCTCATTGCTACAAAACTATCAAATATTTTTATACTGATTTCTATTGCAATATCACTTTTTAATATAGCACTAAGCATTGAAACGCCATGCTCAGTAAAAACATATGGTAAATATCTTCTCCCACCACGCCCTTTTGAGGTCACAATTTGTGACCTCAAAACATCAAACTCTTCATCCGTAA
This sequence comes from uncultured Neisseriaceae bacterium, assembly GCA_903891375.1. Lineage (GTDB taxonomy): Bacteria > Pseudomonadota > Gammaproteobacteria > Burkholderiales > UBA11063 > Aquella. The sequence continues at coordinate 787 of CAITEL010000012.1, read as the reverse complement.
TTTGAAACCTATATTTTTGTGGAAAACGGCTTAGATTTCTTTTTACTGCTTGATTAAATACTTTGGTCTCTACGTTATATAGTTCTGCAAGGTCATAGTCAAACATAACCTGTACATTTCTTATAGTATAAATTTTATTTTTTAATTCAGTCTCTGTTATTGCAACTTCGTGCATATTTTTTACCTTTAAAAGTACAAATTACTCACCAATACCAGATTGTACCATAAAAGTACAATAATGCCTAATTTTTAATCAAATTGAACTACAATTTTAACACATTCTATTGGTACAAAAATACTCTAGTTTGTTTGTACTATTATCAGTATATTTTTATGCTAACCAACTAGAAACATTTTAAGCCAAGTTTTTAAATGCAATTGAAATGTTCCATCATATTTGATATTATTTTGTATTGCCCAAAATGCAATTGTATATTCCTCTTCAACTCATTTCTAGTTTTCAGTCCTGAAAAAATGCATAATTCCAAAATTTTAGATATTTTGCATTTTGGTAATAGCACATGCTAAAATTATGGGGTGAATGTCTGAAAATAATGGGTTTTATGATGAAAGTCACAAATTTTAGGCGTGATAATACCTCGAGGTTATGAACTCGATAAAAAAATAAGTTACTGCAATAGTTTTTGTGTGCTAGTGTTTACAAAAATGCCGTAAATTAATCAGTGTGTAGGCTAAACACTTTAAGCCGTAATGTATTTCGCTAATAAACTCAAAACGAAGTAATATGCGTTTAAATTTGTCTTCCCAAGCGAACACACGCTCAATG
>CAITEL010000011.1 GCA_903891375.1 uncultured Neisseriaceae bacterium | reverse complement strand
CATTTTGAGATATATATAAATAAAAAAGAGATAAAATGATTAATAAGATTGAAATATATAAGGACGAAGTGAAAAAAATAATCTATGTTTTGGCTTATAATGAAAATAAAACACTTGAATATTTTTTAAAAGAAGAAATTTCTAATAATTTTCAAAATGAAGGTATACATTTAGCTAAAATTAATAGTATAAATAAAAATAATAAAACTGCATTTATAAGCCTAGATAATAATCAAACTGGTTTTATCAATTTAAATCAAAAATATAATTTACAAAATGGTAGTTTAATTACCTGTCAAGTTAAATGGTTGGGTAATCACGAAAAACAAATAAAGTTATCCGATTCAATTATGTTTGTGGGTAAATATGTGATAATATCGTATTTAACTCGAGATATACATCATAAATATGTATGTAACAAGATAAAACATCAACAACTAAGCCAAATTGCAGAGAAATATAAATCATATGCTATTATTTTTCGTACCAGTATTAATCAATTGCACGATATTAATTTAGTTGAAATTGAACTTAACCAATTAATAACTAGAATGCAACAATGCATGGAACAAGAACATAAAGTATCATCAATTACCTGCTTATTTAAAGGAACACCTTTATATATACAACTATTGCGTGAATTAAACTTACCCGAAAATCTAGAAGTTATTACAAATACTGAAACAGTCTTTAAGCAAGTTGAATCATATATGGATCTATGGCAAATAGATAAATTGACATTGAATACTGCATTTTACCCTGTGATAACTGATATTGTAACCAAGCTAAGTACACCTGTTATTTGTTATGATGATTACAGTTTAGAATTACATATATTGTCAGGAATCAACTTAATTGATGTTAATACCCAAGCCTCTAAGCTGAGTTTTTATAAAGTCAATTATTTGTCCTTGGATACAATTGTTTACCAAATAAAGCTGAGGGACTTAACAGGGATTATACTCATAGACCTGATTAAGAACATGACAACTATTGAAAAAAATAACATCACTGCTAAACTGGAGTTATTATTAAAGAGTGATTGGCGTAAGAGTAAGTGTTTAGGTTTTACTAATGCTGGAATTTTTGAAATAATTAGAAATAAATAAAGGAATTACCGCACCATACTGTAGAGGTACTATCTGTATGCTACTATAAAATTGGTACTGGAGAGTAGTTGTAACGTTTTGACTATTTTGTGCCGTGCTTTGTTCTCAAAGCCAATGAAATCCTTTAGCCATAATTCCAAGAAAAAACACACTGAAAGTTCCAAGTATCCCAGCAACCCAGAGAATTATTTTGTTACCTGATTGAGCAATTTCTTTCCTCACTACTTCAAACTCCTTTTCTAAATCAAGTTTAACAATTTCTAATTGTTGCTTAAGATCATTTTTTGTGACTAAGTCGTCAGCATGAAGCTCGTGCTTGATTTCATCTTTAACTTCTTTAGTTAGCGTTAATAATGCTTGTTCAATTTGTCGTGCTTGGTATTCTGCAAGTTGCTCGTTTGCTCCGCATTCCTTAGCTTTTTTTACATAATTAAATACATCAAAGTGTTGATTAATTGCAATTGCCATTTTTTATATATTACCTTATAATACATTATGTTTACACCATGCATAATTATAGCATAAAACAACTTAAAATAAGATGTTTATACAAGTTTTATTTTAATTTCTGGCAGTCGTGATTATACTATTGTTTTGTTCAGCGATAAACACTACTGCATCATCGTCGCCTTTAGCCGCAGCCTTGGCACACCACCAAATAGCTCGTTCATTATCCTGACGCACGCCACCAGTTCCAAATCTATAATCACTGCATTCTTGACTGATAGCTTCAGGGAATCCGTTAGTTGCTGCAAGTTGGGTATAATAGGCGGCCTTTTGGTAATTCTTAAGACCAACAGCATTAGTGCGATAAATGTTAGCTAAATGCCATTGCGCCATAATATCATTTTCAGCATATTCACTGCAGTAATTAACATAGTCATAGTACTCTCCAAATTCAAAAAGTGTTTGGCAATTATCATAATTCTTAGTAAGCATATGTAAGGAACTGCAACTGCTAATAAATAACATTATAAAGATAAATTTTAGTATCGATTTGATTTTTGAGTTCATTTTCATTTCCAACCAAAAAAATTAAATTATTAATCGGAGAAACATTCAATCATCTAAGTATAATAATAGCATATTTAATAAAAATTAGCTAGAGTTAATACTAATTTTTATTTCATGGTTAACATTAAAAAATAATTTATAAATTTGCGATTTTGTATCTAATGGATAGTGCATATCAGATAATACACAATCGTAAGAGCATCTACGTGGTATAATCTTGTCAGCTAACTTAGTTTGAAAAATACAATCTTAGTCCTCTAACATTGAATTTTAACAAACGTAACTCAATAATATTATATAATGTATAACATTTTTTATGGTGCTTTGATTAATGAATACAGATACAACAGTACAATTACAAATATATTCTCAACAACCAGATTTACATAAAAAATTCCTTCAAGCTTTTGCGCTACTCAATGGTGGGGTAAAATATTATAACAAAGACGCAGTAAATGACTCGTTAGTAGATTTTTTTGTAAAATTAGATAAAACATTTACTAAAACTCAATTTAAATCAATATTTAGGGAATTGATTACGAGAAAATTTATTAATAGTAATTACATTTGTAGCCCCGAACTAATTCATCCACTCAGTAAAGAAGCATCAGCAGATCTTGACATGCTTAAAGTAATTAACCCATATGTGTGTAATACTACTTATAAAATCCAATTAACGGAATCGTGGATGCAAAGTACATACAGTGAAGTTGCTGGAGGACACGTTAATGTTGCAATTTATACAAATAACATCAAATTTATAAAAATGTATGCCTCTTGGATTGATGGTGGGTCATTAGTTGATATTTTTACGCATTTATTTAGTAACCTTGAACTTAGCACAGGCATGTGTATTGGTATGGATTGGTTTAATAGCAGACATCCACTAATTCAAGCGTTAATCATAATCAGTAAGTTACGAAATATTTATTCTACAGATAACTTAAATTATGATCATAAATTACTAAATTCGTGGTTGAATTTATATAAAGATTGTCCATTTTTAACTTCTGATGTTGATATGCCTTACATACAAGATCAATTCCTGCAATTAGATATATGTTTAGGTTTATTACTTCAAGCAGAGAAGAGAGCGAAAATAATTACCCAAATAACGCAAAATACTTATACAGAATCATTAATGTTAGGTGTGGTTAATTTATGTAGTAATGATTATAAAAATGCAAATAAATATTTTGAGTTATCAATACGAACATTTGCTACAAACTATGATCGTGATAATTGGTTTTATGCCGATATTTTTGCAATACTCTATTTTTTAAATCTGGGTTTTAATGAAAAACCAGAGAAAATGATTTCAAGTGTTGTAAATAAACTAATTAAGAATAAATGTCATACAATTTTGGTGAAAATATTATTAGTATTTGTTGAAATTAAGCGAAACAACATTGCCTTAGCCAAAAGATTAATGATTGAGGCAACTAATTATTATGATTTATTGCGTGATGCACAAAATAAACGTGGTATTAGCACTAGTGAATCTCCATTGATTGATGCATTTTTTGATTTTGCTACCCACACAATTAATAATGATACGAGTAAGAGTGTGAAGTCGGGAGAAAAATTCAAGCATTACCAAATGAATGGGCTTAATTTTGTTGCACATATTTATGCGGAATTAACTTCAAATTATAATGAAAATAATCAAGAGGCAAAACAATTTTTAGAACAATCCATATTTTTAAATTTACGTCTATTACAGTTTGTGATTGTTAAAAATGAATGGGAATACTCTATTGATAAGCTACATGATATCTTAATAGACAATAAAATTTCTACAGCAAATAAAACGCTGACAGAAAAAAGATTATTATGGCGTATAAATCCAGACAAGCATAATACTACAGAAGTTGAGGTATTTGAGCAGAGTTTACGTAAAAATGGTGTTTGGAGTGAAGGTAAGAAATTAACTAATGCTCGAATTATTAAACGTACAGATATAGATTTTGCAACTGCTGCAGATATTCGTCTATTTAATGCACTTAATACGTATAAAGAATACAGCTATATCCAATACTATTGGGATAAACGTGCTTTATTTTTAGCATTTATTGGTCATCCTCATGTGGTTCATGCCTTAAATCCTGCAATTAACCTTGAGTTTGTTTTAGGTGCACTTTCGCTTAATATAAACAAAGTCAGTAAAGGTTATAAACTACAATTAAGTCATTACAGAACTGATGTTGGGGTAGTTATTGAAAAAGAAAGTCAGACACGCTACCGTGTAATTGATTTTAATGCACAAACTTGTGAAGTAGCCAATGTTTTAACTGCAAATGGTTTAACGGTGCCAGAAGGTAGTAAAGAAAAATTAATTAATATTGTCTGCAACGCCAATAGCAATATAAAATTCAACACGGAGCTTGAGGATGAAAACATTAAGGTTCAGAAAGCGAATATTCAATGTCATATTCATTTATTACCCCTTGCTGATGGTGTTAAACTAAATTTACTCTTTCGTCCATTTGAGGAGTCAGGAGCATATACTTATCCAGCATTAGGCCAAGAAAATATGATAGTCAATGTAAGCGGTAATAAACGGCATAAACTTGTACGTGATTTTAAACTTGAAAAAAAGACTGCGCAACATGTTATTGATAACTGCCCAACACTACTACAATTACAAGATTCAACATATGAGTGGATGTTTAATTCATTGGAATCATCATTACAAATTTTAGAAGAAATTCAGGAATATCAAAAAAATAATAAATTAATTGTAGAATGGCCAAAAGGTCAGACACTTAATTTAAAGCAGTCCTTAACTTTTGATAATTTGTCGCTAAAAATCTCCTCAAATCAAAATTGGTTTGAATACGATGGTGAGGTTAAATTAGATGACAGTGTACTTAGTTTAAAACAGCTGTTAGATTTACTTGCAACTGGTCAAGGTAAATTTATAAAACTTGATGATGGTAAATTTGTGGCCTTAACTGAAAACTTTAGGCGTCAACTAGATG
>CAITEL010000010.1 GCA_903891375.1 uncultured Neisseriaceae bacterium | reverse complement strand
CTTCGTACCTTACACATAATTGTGTAATACTATGCTAATATCTTGATAACGTTGATGTTACATGTTTACAAATTTTGCAAATAAATGCATCATTTTTTATCTAAATACGTAAAACTATTCAAAATATTAGCGCCAAACTTATAAATTGTTGTAACATATTGGATTTTCAAGGATCAATAACATGAATACAACAACCATAAGTAAACTTAAACAGTTAGTTAAGAATTTTATAACAAAAAAACCGAGATAACAATCAACGACAACCTAGGAGCGAAAAAGTAGAGGCGATTTGTTCTGCCATTGTAGGGTTAGTTGAAACAGGTAATGTATCACTATTTAATTTAGCAAGATTTAACCAAAATAGTAAAACCTCTAAACATTCTTCACTAGAACAAAACGCTAGAAGGTTACTTGAAGACCTTGGTGTATCACCAGAGGAATATGCTAAAACTATTGTTGAAGAAATATTCAATCTTGATACTCTTGAAATTCCAATTGACCGTACTAATTGGGAACGTGGCAATTCTGACACTAATTACTTTGTTGTATCTTTCATTTGGAATGATATTGCTATTCCTTTATATTGGGAACTACTCGATAATAAAGGAGGTAGTTCTAACGATACACAACGTATTCGCATTATGCAATGGGTTATTGACTTGTTTGGTACACATCGCATTACTAATGTATATGCTGACCGTGAATTTCCATCATGTGAATTCATTAAATTCTTAAGCTATGACACACGAAGGTGTTTATTTAATTATTCTTATATAATAGGATTAGAAAAAGATCATAGCAATATGCTACAACAACTTACTCAAAGTAATACCACTATTTTCTCTTCAAGTCTAATTGAATCTTTAAAACTATCTGAACGCTTACAAATAATTAATGTGTCAAATTCACTTATACTACTAGAAGTATTAGAAACTAAGCAATGTAAGATATACAAACTCCGTTCTGAAGATTATTCTAAAGAACTTGAACAACTAATCAAACAACCTAATTTCTCATTATCTCCTCAACAACTTAATTTTTATTTCGCAGGGTTTGATGTACGCTCCACGATAAATTTTATACAGAGATGCAAAGGTTCCACACTGGTCTCATATGGAAACCAACGAATCAAGCTAAGCGATCTACATCAGGCACTTCTACGCAACCATTCAGTTATAGCGACTGCAGTTTGTCGGGCATTTGGTCAGCGCTTATACGTCTCAGCACGTCGCAATAATTTAGGTGAAATGGTTTTTATTATTTCAAATCAAAAACATAAAGATCCATTTAAAAAGTATGCTAGACGCTGGTTTATCGAAACAATGTTTGGCAAATTTAAGACTCTAGGCTTCAACCTTGAATCTACACATTTAGTTGATTTAAAACGCTTATCTAGTTTACTTTATCTAGTTGCTATTGCATATTCTTGCTGTTGTAAAATAGGATATGTGGTTCATTCTTTTATAAAACCTATAAAGCTCAAAGATTTTAAACATAATAAAGAAACACAATCTAGATTTCAATTTAGCCTGTTTAAACTCGGTTTTGAATTGTTAAAGAACTTCTTAAATAATCACTTATTTGTTGGAGTAACTTCCGCTAAATTACTCCAACAAATACTTGAATACTCAGGTATCACTCCCAAACTTAATCGGAGGTCTAATGCATATTTAGTAGTCAAAAACTTCCAATAAACACTTTTAACTTCTAAAAGTATAGTTTTTATTTTTTAAGGGAGTCTCGCTCCAGGTATAATCACACCCATAGCAAATCAAAGCCACATTAATTTACTCACCTTAATTTACCGTAACCCATATACTTAGCATAAATATCAAAAATCACACAATAATAACGTGCACACCTTCTTAAGTTACATAGTTTAATTTGTGGTGATTTAGAAAAATTACCACAAATTTATTTCACACCTCACTTAAGTGTAAGGTACGAAGGCGACGGTGTTATTTTATTTGCCATATAACATATTTTACCATAGAATGAGAAATTGTTTTTAAATTTGTCTATAATTAAAGCTATTAGCGGTTAGAATCCAGCTTATTATTTAATAATTTTTGCAAAATAATCTTTAAAATATTCTTTAATTACGCGATTTAACATTTTTGCTGCTATCTCATCCGTTTTTTTACTAGCATCAAAATATTCATGTGTTGCCATTGTTAGTAGTTCCTTCCACGCAACCATGTCAAACACAATTTTTCGAGTTATAGTTGTAGTTTCTTGATTTTCAATCGATGCCGTTATTATTTCTTGTGTCATACATTTTCTCCAAAATTTAATTAATTGGGCAACATTCAAAAGAACCATGGCGAATACGGAGCATTACTAATTTTTTATATTTAATAGTGGCGTCTTCCAAGGTATTACACCAAACATGTTTATATATTCGTCTATTTTTTGAGCCACGTGTAATTTTTAATTCGTATTCATCAAACAAATTTTGAATTATTGCAATTTGATAATATCTATCTTTTTCAGAATTAATTAGTTTCATATTTTGCATTTTATCAAGAGTTATAATATTTTTTAGGTATCATGATAAAAAATAAACCTTTTTATCTATAATTGCATTTTTAGATTTAAACTACTAAATAATTCATTTTTGTATAAAACAGTATCACATAAAATATATATTTTTCATTTTGGGTTATATTTTAAATTTTAAAGTAGACGTTACTATGTTTATACTTAAATTAAAGTAATATTAATACACATACATTATTTTATCATATTTTAAAGTCATAGACCATATTATTTTTTATAAAATAAATATGCATGAATATATAAGATTATTTACATGCAAGAAAAGATCGG
>CAITEL010000009.1 GCA_903891375.1 uncultured Neisseriaceae bacterium | reverse complement strand
TTAAATCGTGAAATAGAAATTTTAAATGTTGAAAAGCGAATCCAAGGTAGAGTAAAACAACAAATCGAAAAAAACCAAAAAGAATACTATCTGCACGAACAAGCACGGGCTATACAACAAGAACTTGGTGAAGAAGAAGAACTCACTGAACTAGAAGAACTTGAAAGCAAAATAAAAAAAGCAAAAATGTCTAAAGAAGCTGAGACAAAGGCTTTTTCAGAACTAAAAAAATTAAAAATGATGCCACAAATGTCATCAGAAAGTGCAATAGTTCGCAATTATATTGAACATTTAATTGACCTACCTTGGGGTAAAGAAAGTAAAATCAATAATAACCTCGATAAAGCACAAAAAATATTAGATAAAGATCACTATGGTTTAGATAAAATAAAAGAACGGATTATTGAATATCTTGCTGTACAAAAGCGTGTAGAAAATAATAAGTCGCCAATCTTGTGTTTTGTTGGCCCACCAGGAGTTGGTAAAACATCTCTAGGCGAGTCAATAGCACGTGCTACTGGTCGCAAGTATGTTAGAGTAGCTCTAGGTGGCTTACATGACGAGGCAGAAATTCGTGGGCACCGCAAAACATATATTGGAGCTATGCCTGGTAAAATTTTACAAAATATTATTAAAATTGGCGTAAAAAACCCACTGTTTTTATTTGATGAAATTGATAAAATTGGTAGCGATCACCGTGGTGACCCTGCATCAGCGTTATTAGAAGTACTGGATCCAGAACAAAACAAAGCTTTTGTGGACAACTACACAGAAACACCGTTTGACCTATCTGAAGTACTATTTGTTGCTACAGCTAACACACTAAATATACCTGGACCATTACGGGATAGGATGGAGGTGATTCGTTTATCTGGCTATACAGAACAAGAAAAACTGCATATTGCTGAACAATATCTAATTCCGAAACAATTAAAAAACAATGGCATAAAGTCTTCTGAGATTTCAATTCATAAGGACGCATTGTTAGATATTATTCGATACTACACATCTGAGGCTGGAGTACGTAACCTTGACCGACAAATAAACAAACTTTGTCGTAAGGCTGTTACTAAGATTGATATGAGTGGCAATGTAAAAAAAGTTATAATTAAACCATCAAATCTAAATGATTCTTTAGGTGTACAAATTTATGATTTTGGTGTAAGTAGTTCTGAAAACCGTATTGGACGTGTTACTGGGCTTGCATGGACTGAAGTTGGCGGTGAAATCTTAACTATTGAAGTTGTTGCCATCCCTGGTAAAGGACAAATAATTAGAACTGGTCAACTTGGTGATGTTATGAAAGAGTCAATCCAAGCGGCTATCAGTCTAGTACGTAGTCGTGCAAGCATCCTCGGTATTGATGAGAAATTCTATGAAGATCGTGATATTCATGTGCATGTACCTGAAGGTGCTACACCAAAAGATGGGCCATCAGCAGGTGCTGCAATGGTGACTGCTGTTGCCTCTAGCTTAAATCATATTCCAGTAAAATCATCTGTTGCTATGACTGGTGAGATAACACTTTACGGTGAAGTATTACCTATTGGTGGATTAAAAGAAAAATTACTGGCAGCTCTTCGTGCTGGTATTAAAACTGTGTTAATTCCATTTAAAAACGAAAAGGATTTAGTGGAAATACCTAAGGACGTTACTGATGGCTTAGAAATAATTCCAGTAAAAACCATTGATGAGGTCTTATACCATGCGTTAGAGTATGCTCCAATACCATTGGTGAAAGACCCTAAAATTGTTACTCCTGTGGATAATCCTCCAGCGGCAACCACGACAAGACCAAATCGTGTGTCAACAAAAAAATCATCACGAGTGGTAATATAAAAACCTAACGATTCAGCCGTAGCTATATACTCATCGTATTTGAATATCTTTGCGTCCAAAATTCAAATACTTCGAGTATGTTAGTTACTGCTGCGTAGGTAAATGCGTGTAATAAACATTTGATTCAGAGTGAATTTATATCGTTAAATTATTTGAAGATGAAATATGTTAGCTTTATTTTTCTCTCAACATTATTATATTTTGTTATTATTTTTGCTTTTCATGGGGTTTTTAAGCGGATTTGTTGATGCCATCGCTGGCGGTGGTGGTTTAATCAGCATCCCAGCTTTATTATATACTGGTCTACCTATTACCCAAGTTTTTGGCACCAATAAATTCCAATCCTCAATTGGTACGGCTATGGCTGTGCGTAACTACTATAAAAATGGCTTAATAAATCTCAATACTGTATGGCGTGGTCTTTTATTTGGATTCATAGGTGCTGTTATTGGTGTAATAACCATAAACCATATCTCAAATAAATTTATGCAGTACATTGTTCCATTTTTAATGTTATTAGTGTTTATCTTTAACTTACTCAATAAACAACTTGGGATTCATACTGGCAAACCGAAAATGTCAACCCCATTGTTTTTTGCGTTATTTGGTTTTATTTTAGGTTTTTATGATGCATTCTTTGGCCCAGGAACTGGCAATTTTTGGATTATTGCTATTGTGTATTTTCTCGGGTATACCTATCTTAATGCATCTGGATATGCTAAAGTACTCAATTTAAAAAGTAATTTATTTTCACTTGTTGGATTCTTAATCTATGGAAAAGTTCAATTCGCTTTCGGTATTGCAATGTCAATTGGTAGCTTTGCTGGTGGTTGGTGTGGCGCTCAGCAAGTAATACTTAAAGGATCGAAATTAGTACGTCCTGTTTTTATGGTTATTGTGTTTATTAATATTGTAATGTCGTTTTATCAATTGTTAAACTAGCAATTAGCGATACAAAATCCACACACGTTCACATCTGTTACGCTGTGCGACATGGCTTGTGTATATAATCACAAATTTATTGGGTTAATTTTAGAATTTCATTAACTGATAAACCTGATGATTCAGATATAATATTGATATCAACACCCATCTTTAATAAAGATAATGCCATCTCGATTTTCCCCTTGAGTTCACCCCTGAGTTCACCTCTGAGTTCACCTCTGAGTTCACCTCTGAGTTCACCTTTTTGTTCCGCATATGCTAATGATGCTTTTTGTATATATATAAACTCTTTTTTCTTAAACTGAAGTTCTAACTCCTCAGGCGATAAGGATGCGGTATTACTAATTTCGAATGCCGAATTAACTGTTGGTTCCATATCATGCGGTATGTACTCAAGACTACCAGAATTTTTTATAAAATATAGCCATTGATCCTGTATCCCATCTAGCTCTTCTAATGATTTATTAAATTTTGGTAATTCTATAAATATCATTTCTAGATCATCATTATATGTAATAAAGTCTTTTTTTTCGATTAACTTAAAGTTAGAAATAATCTTATCAAACTCTTTAAACATTATGAAATCTACGATAGTTAATGCAATAATCGGATTTAATAAGTGATAGTCCTCACTCTTTCGTAATTGCATCGAGTAATTTTTGGCCGCATTATATAATATGCGCTTTTCAAATCCATCATGGTTTAATACCTGCATTTCTATTATTACTTTACTTTGATTGTCTAATACTGCTTTTACATCAACATATGTATCTTTCATACCTTTGAGCATTGGTATATTATATGGGTCAACTATCGTTAAATCAATTATTTTGGCACTATTCTCAAAAACAATCACCGAATTAAGAAAGGAAATTAACCTAGTCTTACTATCCTCACTACCAAAAACCTTTTTAAATGCAAAATCAGTTCTAATGTCTAAAAATTTCACGAAATATGTTCCTGTAAATTAATTTTAATACCTATATTATACATGATTATTAACTATGGCTTATCACCATTTTTTTAACTAATCAAAATCAACCAATGCCTGCACTTTAGCAAGCACATCTTCTAAAATATCAGTTGGGCACGTTTCAATTATTTTGTACTTACGTTCAATATAGTCCACCATTCTTATTTGATTCGATAAGATAACACCGCAAGTTTCAATTCCACCAAGTAATGGGACACTAAATCCATTCATCCTCGAAAAATTTCCACCAGTTGTAATTGGTGCGATTAATGCTACACCAAATTTATTAAACTCTTTTATAGTTAATACTAACGCATAACGCTTTCCTTTTTGTTCTTTGCCAATGGCTGGTTCTAAATCTATATGAATAATGTCTCCACGTTGCAAAAGCTTACTCATCAAGTAACTCCTGCCCTACAGATTTCGCATTCAACCACTCTTTATCCTCAGAACTTAAAACCATATTTTCATTGGTACACAACACAAGCAAATCTTTAATTTTATATTTTTTCCGTGGTTTTGCTGGCTCTAAAATTATTCCATTAATGACATTTCTAGCCTCAACTTTATCACCAATGGCTAAATGCGCTGATAAAAGCATAGTTTTTGGAATAGTTATCCCTGCACTATTACCAAATTGTCGAATTTCTAGTAGCATGATACAACCTTTATAAATTGTTATAACATAATTATACCATATATATGTAATTAAGAAAGGAAATTAATCTTGTGAATTAACAATCAAAATGCGACATTTTTAGACAATTCGCACTGGATTTAGGAATATGGTGGTAGGCAAAAACTGAACAGGTAGTCAAGAGCTAATTTAGTG
>CAITEL010000008.1 GCA_903891375.1 uncultured Neisseriaceae bacterium | reverse complement strand
CTACTGGCTTTTGCAATCAAATTAGTAACTTGTAGTGGAAGGTTTTCTTACATCTGTTATTTTGCCATTTCTAAAATCTATTGAACATCTATTTCCAAATACATATTGAGTCAAAACTCTCTTTGCATTATTTGTACCATATCCAATATTTTTATTTACATCTATTTCAGAATAAGTACCTTTTGCAGGAATACCAAACTTTTTTGCATTTTCATAATCTAATTTAAATAATTCTGCCGCATATTCCTGAGAAACTTGCTCAGATTTTTCGTATTCTTCTTTAGGAAGAAGTATTAAATCAGATTGCTTTATATTATAAACAACTTGACTATTTAAAAAAGATACTGAAAGATTATATTCTTCTAATTTATAGCCGGCTTCTACATTTTTTTTTGTTAGTGCGACAGACTGTAGTATCCCGTATATTCTTCTTTTTCTAAATTCACCAAATCTAGTATCTGCATAGGTTCGTAAAGTACCTTCCGGATTAATCAAAACTCGATCATTTGATTTTAATTCTTGAAACATTCTCTTTATTTTATGTGTTTATGAATAAAATTTTTTCTGGGCAAGCTTCTCCTCTGCCAATCACCACTTTTTATCAAAGTTGCATCAGAACCTTCAAAATTTGGTAACCAAAAGATATACGCTTCTCCAAATTTAGTTTCTATTTGTTTTATTTTATACCCGTGGGACTCTTCATCTAATTTTCCACAACATCCTTCTAAACGAAAAATATCTTGGAGAACCTTATTGGATCTTATTTTATATACTTCACAAGTTATCTGTGTTGTACCAGTCGTTAAAACTGGAAACAATCCGCAGGTATGCATAGAAAATAATGCAGGGGTAGTCGTCCTTCCTAAGAATTCTGACTTACCCTGCATAAATATTCTATGATTTAGACCCCCATGAAGAAGTGTGCCATATACGGCAATCAAAACATAAGGAGTTTTATCATCAATTTGTATTAATTTCATAAGTGTTTGTTTGTTTAATAATAGTTTCTTACTTATTTGTTAAAGTCATTTCTCCTTCAAATAATTCACAATCCATTGCATTTACATCTAAATATTTAAATGGCGCAATAGTTGTATGAGCTTTTTGATCTATTACATGTAAAATAAATATTTTTGCAGTAGTTGTGATTGCACCACCACCATTTGCAGATAATATACCATAATATCCACCCTTTTTGTTATGAACTAAATCTCCTGGAGCAAGTGCCCTTTGTGTTTTTGCTGCTTTTACTGATACTTTCATTGCTTTAGTTGTTTTTGTTATTGGTTTGTGTTGTTCTTCTTTGTATTCTTTACAAAAAGACTTTAAATAATTTTCTGAATATTTTGCAGTTTTACCTACTATTGAGTAGTAAGTTTCATCTTCTGACAGACTATAAATATTTTTGTCTTGGTCAATATATTCTTCTATTCTATTTGGCATTTTTGCTATTTTAATTGGTTTTTCTTCTTCTTTTTCTTGAGATTTTTTAGATAAGAAAATTGCATTATCAAGATGACAAACTGGATAATCTGAAAATACATTGGTATCCCATATAGTAATTCTATTATCTTTTGTTAATACTATTTTTGTTATTACATATTTTGCAGGACGCAATATTGCATTTTCAAATGTATCTCCTATTTCAAATATTTGATTATCACTAAGTCGTTGAACTGAGTGAATTATCCAATTACCCCTATTACTAGGATTTAACCATGCGGAAATATTTGCATAATTAGTTAATATTCTATTTTTATTATGTTCATTCACTATATCATATATCCCAGTTATTTTCCAATTTTCATTCATAACCTAATTTTTGTGTGTTTGTAATGCATTTTTATTTTTTTAATCTTT
>CAITEL010000007.1 GCA_903891375.1 uncultured Neisseriaceae bacterium | reverse complement strand
TGTAATGTCATTGTTATTTTTATTATTAATGTTGGCACTGTATTGAGCAAAGAGAGTAATTTGACTTAGTTCACACTCATTTTTTGTGTTAGGTAATGAATTTCTTGTGCCTGTTATTCTGTTTGAATTTCTTGCGTCTGTTATTCTGTTTGAACCACTCGAGTTTCTCGTTTTCAAGGATTGTACTATTGTAAACCCTAATTTGCTAAATATATATGTTTTATTATCATTCCCTGTAACGCTTATTGTAGTTGCATTATTGTTTTCCACTGGAAAATTTGTAGATGCATATTTCATACAATCAAGTAAACTATTATTTAATTTCTTTGCAAACATGTATTGGATAGCTATTTCAGCAAACGAGTATTTTGCCAACATAAAATCAATATTTGTATATTTTTGAGCGTAAGTGTTATAAAGTATTTTTGCATTATCTTTTAGGTTTGATTGCTTATTACCATCACTCTCTCCCAATCGGGAAAATAATAGTTGTTGCACATTCATACAACCATCGTCTTGTATTTTAATTTCAGCCTGAAACTCAAGTAGTATAAGTTCTTTATCAAGCTCATAATATGAAAATATTGCTTCTGCTACTGAATTGTTATGATTATTAATATCCTCATATAAGGTAATTAAACTCTGTATTTTTACTGTACCATCTGTAATTGTATTTAGTTTATCAATTTGCTTCTTAATGTTGCTGATGCAATTTAATTTAGTGGATAAATTGTCATCAGAAACATCTTCAAACCCCAAGAAAGAGAGTAATTTTTTCTTAAATTCAAGAGTCGGATTTTCACCATCTACGTTTTTTTCCAGATATACCTTTTGCTTACATTCAAGAGTCGGATTTTCACCATCTACGTTTTTTTTCAGATATACCTTAATGCTTTGTTGCATGAAATCAAATGAAGTAATCGCATTAAAACTCGTAGAATCTGAAATTAGTAACTCTAGAAATTCGGCTTCATGTACAGAAATTAACTCAGCAACTTTTTCGTAGCTCGTGTAGGAAAGCTTACCATTTTTAATCAACTCATCTGAGCAATATGTTTCTAAAGATTGGTTAAATTCTGGTAACTTAGAGATATTACATATTTTTTCACTATTTGGTTCAAAATTTGCGGCATACTTCTCGCACAACAAAACATCTTGCTTGTAATCATCTAATACTTTGCGTAATTCTGGAAAAATAGAAGTTGTCCATAATTTGGACAATTGCTCAATTGAGGACTTCAATGATTCTATAGCTAACTTTTTGTTTTCAAAGAAAAAATTTATTATGGTCTTTATAATTTTTTTGAATAAGGATTCATCAGTATCGTTGAGTGTGTTTAAAATATCTTGTAATCCTTTTTTTGCAGATTTTAATTCAGACAAATTATTACTCTCTAAATTACCGACTTCAGGAGCATATAAATTTTGAAGTTTTTTAACTAACTCTTTTGTATCATTATCTTTAAATTTATCAGGATAAAATGCCATAAGATAATCAAAAATCACTTCAATATGCAATATCATGCGTAAAGACGGCACGTCATTTTTTTTCATTTTTGACAGTATATTAACTATTTCAATTGTTTTAATTAACCATTCATGATTTTTTACGCTTCTGCTTTTCCATTCTGGTTTGACTGTTAGTAAATTCTCATACATAAAAAATTTAGAAATTGAATTTATCCCTTGAGAATTTGTTTTAAACGTATTTAAAACGCTTGAACTATTCTTCAGATAATCATTATACTCGGTGTTTACCTCAATAACCCCCTCGAAGAAGCCATCATTGATCAACTGAATTACATTCTGGCTTTCAGGTTTTTTAAATTCAGTGATAGCCCATTCAATTACTTAATCCATCTTAAAATAGAGTGTTTCAAATATTATTAAATAATAACCAATAATTAATTTTTCAAAAAGCTAAAATATTTTCATAATAAAGGGGTTTTGGGGTTTTGGGG
>CAITEL010000006.1 GCA_903891375.1 uncultured Neisseriaceae bacterium | reverse complement strand
GACAGATAAAGTCGTTTTAGAATTACCAGCTCCAGAAAATGGTGCATTAGTAGAGCTTTTGGTAAAAGCAGGAGACACGGTTAAGAGTGGGCAATTAATTGCTTATTTTGATACAGAAGTTAAAGCAACAGCAGAACAGACCACGACAACTAAAATCAGTACAAATCTAGTTGAAGAAAAAATCACTCAACAAACACCAAAAGTAGAATCAGCAACAATGCCATCAGCATTGGCAATGCCTGCCGCAACCAAAATTGCCGCAGATGAGAAAATTAATTTATCTGAAGTTACAGGTTCTGGTCGTGGTGGACGCATCTTAAAAGAAGATGTGTTAAATACTATGGTTGGTAAAGGTTCTAGAATTGAAGAACGAGTACCAATGACTAGACTTAGAAAAAAAGTGGCACAACGCCTACTTGAATCACAACAAACAAATGCAATATTAACTACGTTTAATGAAGTTAATATGAAACCAATCATGGATTTAAGAGCTAAATACAAAGATATTTTTGAAAAAAAACATGGAGTAAAGCTTGGGTTTATGTCATTTTTTGTAAAGGCTACAATTCATGCCCTAAAACAATACCCAGTACTAAACGCATCTATTGATGGTGATGATATTGTGTATCACGGCTATTTTGATATAGGGATTGCGGTTAGTAGCCCACGAGGTTTAGTGGTTCCAATTTTGCGCAATACCGAAAACATGAATATAGCTCAAATTGAGCAAAGTATAGCAGATTATGGTAAACGAGCTAAAGATGGTAAACTTGAGCTTGATGACTTAATTGGTGGTACTTTTTCTATTACTAATGGCGGTACATTTGGTTCTATGATGAGTACTCCGATTATTAATCCACCGCAATCTGCAATTTTAGGTATGCATGCAATCAAAGACCGAGCTGTGGTTGAAAAAGGTGAAATAGTAATTAGGCCAATGATGTATTTGGCATTATCATACGATCACCGTTTAATTGATGGTAAAGAGGCCGTGTCGGCTTTGGTTACAATTAAAGATGCGTTAGAGGATCCTACTCGCTTATTACTTGATTTATAAAATAATTCCAAGAGGTTATCATGAATTTTGATGTTATTGTTATTGGTGGCGGACCTGGTGGTTATGTTGCGGCGATTCGTGCAGCTCAATTAGGTTTAACTACGGCATGTGTTGATGGATTTTTACGTGGAAATAAATATTCTTTAGGTGGCACTTGTTTAAATGTTGGGTGTATTCCATCTAAAGCATTGTTGCAATCGTCCGAAAATTATGCGGAATTAACCCATAGTTTTATTGAACACGGAATTAGTTGCGACAATCCTAAAATAGACATTAAACAAATGCAAAAGCGTAAAGATGATATTATTAGCAAAAATGCTAGTGGCATATCTTTTTTATTCAAAAAAAATAAGATTACCGAGTTACATGGTTGGGCCAGCTTTGTTACTAGAGACGGTAACCAATGGAGTATTGAAGTTGACGATAACGGACAAAAACAAAAATTATTAGCAACACATATAATTATAGCAACTGGATCTATTCCACGCGAGTTATCGCAAATTGCTGTTGATAATAAAAATGTTTTGGATAACGCAGGTGCTTTAGCATTAACTGATACACCTAAAGAACTGTGTATTATTGGTGCTGGAGTTATTGGTCTAGAAATGGGTAGTGTATGGAAGCGTTTAGGTAGTAATGTTACTATCCTTGAAGTGATGGATAAATTTCTACCAAGTGCGGATGAACAAATCTCCAAAGAGTTACATAAAAATTTAATCAAACAAGGTTTAATTATTAAAAATGGTGTTAAAATTGGCGATATTATCGATAAAGATGGTATTACAGTGCATTATGATGAAGCTGGGCAACAGCATGAATTAAAATGTGATAAGTTGATGGTTGCAATTGGACGTGTTCCTAATACCAATGGCTTAAATGCAAGTGCTGTTGGCTTAAAGATTGATGAGCGTGGTTTTGTTATTGTTGATTCTGAATGCAAAACTAACCTTGAAAATGTTTGGGCAATAGGTGATTGTGTTCGTGGACCAATGCTTGCACACAAGGCTTCGGATGAAGGTGTTATTGTTGCTGAACGTATCTCAGGTCAACATCCACATTTTGATTTTAATACAATACCATGGGTGATTTACACAAACCCTGAGGTTGCTTGGGTTGGGCAAACAGAAAAACAACTTCAAGATGCTGGAATTAGTTTTAAAAAAGGTGTTGCCAACTTTATGAGTAATGGCCGTGCTTTAGGCTTAGGTAATAGTGTTGGTTTTGTTAAAATTTTAGCTGATGAGACCACGGATAGAATATTAGGAGTACATATGGTTGGCCCATTTGTATCAGAATTAATAAGTGAGGCAGTAGTTGCTATGGAATTTAAAGCAAGTAGCGAAGACTTAGCTAGAATTATCCATGCACATCCGTCATTATCAGAAGTTACTCATGAGGCTGCTTTAGCTTGCGATAACCGCCAACTGCATGGTTAAGAAACGTGAGGTAATGTTATGGCAATGGCTAATTTAGGTATGGTACATTCTACTTTTCAGCATTTCTTTATTGGGATATTTGCTGTTGCAAATAATTTATCAGCTTTAGGTTTATTTTTAAGCATATGTGATGGTTTAAATCGGCATGAGCAACTACGTTTATGTAGAATCGCCTCAATTACTGCTTTTATTGTGATGATTATTGCAATGGTATGTGGTGGGGCAATTCTAGATTTTTTTGGTATCACTATTGAAGCATTTAGAATAGCTGGTGGATTTTTATTATGTGTTTCAGGTATGAGCATGTTAAATTCTAAAGCCAATGTGCTAAGTGATACCGATAATAAAACCAATAAAAAAAATATTTCTACTGTCATTTCTGTTGCTATTATTCCTGTAGCTATTCCATTAACTACAGGTGCTGGCACTTTCTCTACTATTATTATATTTGCTGATCAAAGTTCAAATAATTACATATCCTTACTATGGTTATTTTTGGCTATAGTTGTGTGCACTGCTTGTATCTATTTGATTTTTAAATATTCTATGAAACTTTTCACCGTACTGGGTGAAACAGGAATGAATGTTCTAATCAAAGTAATGGGCTTAATAACTTTGGCCATTGGTGTTCAATTTATAATTTATGGTTTGCGGGTGGCTTTCCCACACGTCTGAGCTAATATTTTGTTTCACAAAAAAGGTTATTGGACAGATGCACTAAAATAATGATAAAATCATGGGTGTTAGTCTATAGTATCGCTAAGTTAGTTACAACTAAATGGTTGTCTAAGAGTTTATAAAAATATTATTAAATAAAAGGAATAAAAATGAAGAAAATTGTAATAGCATTAATCTTAGCTGGTGTAATGGTGGGTTGTGCGAAAAAAGAAGAAGGCCTCTCAACTAGTGCAGTTAAAGCGAGCATAACAAAATCAATTCCAGGCTTACCTGCAGATGTGGCAGTGAATAAATCACCAGTTAATGGGTTATATGAAGTTGTAGTAGGGCGTAAAGTATTTTATGTGACTAATGATGGTAAGTACATAATGTTTGGTAACTTAATTGAAGCCTCAACTAAACAAAATTTAACTGAGAAAAGAACAACTGAATTAAGCAAAATTGACTGGAATAAATTGCCACTTGATTTAGCAATAAAAGAAGTTAATGGTAATGGGAAAAGGAAACTTGCGGTTTTTTCTGATCCTGAATGCCCATATTGTCAAATGTTTGAAAAGCAAATTGCTCCAAACTTAAAAGATACTACAATCTATACATTTTTATTTCCATTGCCAAATCATCCACAAGCAAAACCTGATGCTATAAAAATCTGGTGCTCAAAAGACAGAACTAGCGTATGGACTGGATGGATGCGAGATAAAAAGGCATTACCAACAAACTCAAGTTGTGATACTTCTGGGATAGATGCCTTGATAAAACTTGGGACTGATTTAGTGCAAATAGAAGGTACGCCTACATTAATTTTAGAAAATGGGCAAATTTTACCGAGTATGCTACCAGCAGAACAATTAATTCCAATGATGGATGATGCGGTAAAAAATGGTACTAAGGTTGCACCAGCGTCTTCGACAAAATAATCACCATATATACTCGAAGTATACTTAGCACGAGCACAAATTGAGGTTTTTGATGAAAAGCGACACCGTGTGAATCTCGTACATCAGGAGCGAAAGCGGAAAGCGTGGTACATGCCCGTGTTAAGTATATATTAAATGGGCACTTATATTTAAGTTATAACTGCCAATTCTTTTCTAAGGTTTCTGATGAAAAAACTATTAAGTATTATATTAATGTCCTGTGCAGTTACTTGTTTTGCGGTTACTGATGCGGTCACTAAGGCGATAACCTCACAATTAAAATCCACATTACCTTTAGTTAAAATAGATAAAATTAGTGATACTCCAATTACTAATGTTTATGAAGTTACATCAATGCACAAAATATTTTATGTAGATGGTAGTGGTAAATACGCATTAATTGGTAATTTAGTAGATTTAACGACAAAAACCAATCTAACGCAATTGGCTGTTGAAAGCATTAGTATTGTGAGTTGGCAAGGGCTACCATTAAAAATAGCTATTCAGAAAGTAATTGGTAACGGAAAAAGAAAGATTGCTATTTTTACCGATCCAGAATGTCCTTTCTGTAAGAGATTAGAACAAGAAACTGTGCCTAATTTAAAAAACGTAACTATATATTATTTTTTATTTCCATTATCAATACATGAAAATGATATGAGTGATTCACAAAAAATACTTTGTAGTGAAACACCAGAGATTACATATACTAATTGGATGAAGAATAATAAGTCATTACCATCTAATACAAAATGCGACAATGCAAAAGTATTAGATACAATGATATCAACTGGAAATAAAATTGGTATAGAACATACACCAACTATAATTTTAACCGACGGTAAGGTAGTTCCTGGGTTGATTCCCGCAGATTATTTAAATCAATTAATGGCAAATTCGGTAAAAACTGAAAGTAGTGTGCCTGTAATTGAAAGTGCACCACTTAGTGTGGAGAGTAAAGATAAAGTAAAAACACAAAAATAAAATGGGGAACGGTGAATGAAGACAATACTTGTAACTG
>CAITEL010000005.1 GCA_903891375.1 uncultured Neisseriaceae bacterium | reverse complement strand
GAGCAATGTTGTTTTACTGGGTTTATGTCTGATGAGGATTTAGACAAGTTTCAAGTTATTTTCTCTCGGCAAGATAATTTGACTACATCTTTTACATTGGTAATATTATTTTTTTATAAATTTAATTTGGACAGCCGATAGATGATCTATTGCGCAATCTACTGTTTTTAACCAAATACGCATTCAAAATCAATAATTACCACTTGGCAGACAAATGATTCCAATAAATATAGTTATTATAAATGAATTATTAAGATATTCACATACCCAGTAGTATACCTAGAAATAAACAGGGATAAATCGATACAAATAGTTAATAGTGGAAGTAGTTTGAAAAAACACTGGCAGCATCTAAAGACAAATATTTTTAGACTCAATCTACAAAAGGGTTATAACCGACCGACCCGAAGTATAGAATTACTCGATAAATTAATAAAGATGCCAATTTAATGAACTAAAAATTTTTCTCTAGTACGTTTTTGAATCGCCTTTTAACCAAACTTTTGCACTCACATAATGGACTAAAGGCATCAGTAATTTAAACGCTTTTCCCACCTGAAACAAATGTATCCGAAATTAAAGGGCGGTAAAAAATTACGTAAGTTACTCAAGAAAATAAAGACCACGTAATTAAGCGACTGGGCGATCTTATGAAAAATGAAGCAATGTATTAGGAAGTAGTTAAGAAAGTTAATGAACTATTGAAGTAAGAATCAGATGTGGCATATGATAAAAGTTTAGGGATCGTATAGCCTGAAGAAGAAACTAAAGAACCCGCCATTTAAAAACCAAAAGACGAAATCGATAAGGAGTTGGCATCTAAAAAAATATTGGTAGGGTAGTCTTAATTAAACATGACTTCTGCTTAATCACAACATACAAGGGCTGGGACAAATTATCCCGACCAATTGACTACTGCAGGTACAAACAATGGATACCTTGCAAACCCCGATATTTAAAGCGTATTTAATTCATCTCAAGTGAAAACACAAGTGTCTGGATCAAGGGTGCCTGCCGTATATGATTTGTCTATTTAAGAAAGGATATCATTAATTGTAAAAAATTAGATTGAAAGGGCGCGACATTTGGGTATTCATCCTGATGCGATAGAAAAGTTACGTACACTCGGTATTGATTTAATTACGGCTTCTAATAAGTCTTCATAAGAAGTTGACAAGTTAGATGCCCAATTTTATGCCATCGCACAAAACAAAGAATTTTTGGCAAGTGTTGGGAATACAGCAGGTGATAAAGGACTTGTATAGAACAAAAATTCACCTATCGACTATATTGAATAGGCAAGACACGACTAGTTTAAAACGATTGGAACATTACTTGAAAATCATAACTATCACGAGTAATTAAAGGCTATTGCTAACATGTATGATTTAAATACTACCTAAATGGCGCTTTATAATGAAGCATCTGGTGATGAAGATTAACTGCTTTTGAATATGATTGCGTTTGCAGAGCCGAAGCGTAGGTTGTCAAATGGGTCAATAGAAATAGAACCATCAATTTAAGATGTAGATAGTCACTTTGAGGGGTCCCAAGAATATAGTCGAATTAGTTAAGAATTTTAAGAGGAGTTATCGAGTGGTGAGTCTAAATTTGATTTCAATGCTTATTTAATTGGACAGGGCGTTGACTTGGCATAACCACCTTCAGGAAACGGCGATAACGCAAATGATAATCCCTTTAATAAATGGTTTAATAAATGGTTTAACGATGCCTATATTAATAATAACAACCAACCCCAAACATCAAACAAAGCGGCTATTGACTTTAATAAATCGTACGCTGCCAATTAAACACACTAATATGCCCCAAATGGAAAGATCGGCAGCCCAGCAATTACACTTTAAAATTTCATCAAATACTTGTTTTAATCAGCCTAATTCATTTCAAAAATTAGCGGTCCCGTTTCAGACGTTATTTTAAAGACTTATTAAAAGCAAACAAAGGTACATCAAATACCGATCGAATACAAAGAG
>CAITEL010000004.1 GCA_903891375.1 uncultured Neisseriaceae bacterium | reverse complement strand
GGTAATTCATCTAAATAAAATTGAATTAGCAGCGTTAATAATATCAGGATCCATAATCCGCAGATCTCAAAAATATTTATAAATTTATTGATTTGTGTCGAATTCATATTTGTTCTCCCTAAAGCTGAATATCAAGAGTGGAAGTAATGTGATGTACGAACAATGCGCTACCGACAACTAAATTGAACAATAGTAACGACACAGCGGTTTTTCTGTTGTCAGACCAGATAACCACAAGATTAATTAGTAAAAGGAGCCTCTTGCAAAATTAAGAAAGCTGCCTATTTTCACTACGTAAATTCCTCAACATTGTTTATCCAAGGCCAGGAAAAACATAGTATAAAACCTGTTTTTGTGGTATAAAGTAACTGTTTTAAAAACCAAAATAAACACAACCACAGGTTTTATATGCAACATATATCACAACATCTACGTTATCTGCAAGAAGAATTTTTTCCTTTTGTTAAAAAAACTATCGGTTCGTATACAGAAAAGCATCAGCAACTATGCCAAACCATTGCTTTTGCAAGACCTGAGCAATTTCTTACTCATTATAACGGTTTGGTTGGGAGGCCATTGAATGATAGAGCAGCAATTGCCAGAGCTTTTATTGCTAAAGCAATATACAATCTTTCATCTACCCGTTCATTAATCGATTATTTGCAATGCGATCATGTTATGAGACGTATTTGTGGCTGGGAGAGGGTAAATGAGCTGCCATCCGAGTCTACATTTTCAAGAGTTTTTGCAGAATTTGCTAAAGAGTCTCTAGCAAATAAATTGCAAGACAAATTTATTGAGCAATGTTACTCAGGGCACATAATAGGTCATATCTCCAGAGACTCTACGGCAATTAAAGGCAGAGAAAAAGCAGCCTATAAAGCAAAAGTTATAGATCAGGCAAAGAAGCCAAAGAAAAGAGGTCGCCCTAAAAAGGGAGAGGAGCCTGCACCAAAAGATCCCAGTCGTTTAGAACGACAGAAAACAATGACTTTAAGAGAAATGCTCAGGGACTTACCTACTGCTTGTGATGTCGGTTGCAAAAAGAACAGTAAGGGATATATAGAGTCCTGGAAGGGTTTTAAGCTACATATTGATACAGCTGACGGCGATATACCAATCAGTGCTTTTCTTACATCGGCCTCAGTACATGATAGTCAGGTCGCTTTACCTTTAATGCAAATAACATCTTCTAAGGTGACTTATTTATACGAAGTTATGGATGCTGCCTATGATGCAGAAATCATTCGTGATGAAATCAAAAAGGCCGGCAGAGTAGATCTAATTGATTTTAACCATAGAAGCCCAAATGACCAACGTGAATTTGCTCCGCATGAAAAAGAACGATACAAAGTGCGTAGCAGTGCCGAACGAGTTAACAGCAACCTGAAAGACAATTTTGGTGGTTATATGATAAGAGTTCGAGGTGCAATCAAAGTATTTGGTCATTTGATGTTCGGGTTACTTGCTTTAACCATACAACAAACTATGCGTCTGCTAACCTGACAAACCAAGGTACAGAGCAGAAAGAGCAATAAATCTACATGGCTTGATACAACAAGTTTTACACAAAAAATGCAAAAAAATCACTAAGCCACAGAAATTAATCAAAAATTACCAACTGCGATATCAAATTTTAGAAAAACTTGAATATGTCGGTTCAACAGCAAATAATTTTGCAAGAGTCTCAAATTAAAATTAATATTTATAGAGGAACGTGTAAAAATGGCAATCATGGTATGTAAGGCATGATTTTCATAGCTTGTAAATTATAAAAATTTATACCCTTACTTTAAAATGGGTTTACCTAAAACTGCTGAACTCAACTTTGAGAAATGACAAGGGGCAACCTTTCACGTCTACTCTATCACTAAGAATGAGAGGTTACTCCAGGATATTTACGAATGTAGAACTATTATGGTACCCTTTAGATGCCGAATATATGACTTTTTTCTTACATAACTTTAATTTAAGTTTTGTATTTATTTTTTTCG
>CAITEL010000003.1 GCA_903891375.1 uncultured Neisseriaceae bacterium | reverse complement strand
GATCTGGTATATAGTCCTTATTCCACCCTTCTTTTATTACAAAAAATGAAGTTTGCTAATTATTGGTTTAGTAGTGGTAATCCATCATTTTTAATTAAATTATTGATAAAAAACCGCTATTATTTACCTGAATTGGATACTACAATTGATCCATTGTTATTTGATTCATTTGATATTGATAAACTAAATATCAAGGTACTATTATTACAAACTGGGTATTTAACTTTAGCTCCAACTACACAAAACATCACGAAACAATACCATGGTTTGTGGAGGGAGTTAGACATAGCTCCGCCTAATTACGAAATTGCGGTGAGTTTGCAGGTTTATATCTTGCAATATATTTATGATAACACTTCGACAATATCAAATAGCAATAGAGTATTGCAAAATACTTTAGATACTAATAATATAAATGGTTTTAAACGGCTAATTCAAGGCTTATTTGCAGGGATTCCATACAATTGGTACATTAATAATGATATTGCACATTATGAGGGTTTTTATTGTTCAGTGTTTTATTCTTTTTTAATTGGTAGTGGTTATGATGTCATTACTGAGGATGCGACAAATAAGGGCAGAATAGATATTACGTTAATTGCTCAAAATAACGTATATATCTTTGAATTAAAAACCACGAATAAAAATCATGTTACTCAGGATGAAAATACAAATACTGCATTAGAGCAGATAAAATCTAGAAATTACGCACAGAAATATCAAGCTGGTGCATATGCTAAAATATACTTAATTGGTGCAGAGTTTTCCGAAGATGAGCGTAATCTAGTAGATTTTACTCATGAGTGTTATAAATAAATGATATTCACGACTATTGCTATTAGTTATACGGTAAAATATTATTCTTGTTTATACGGACCCACATTTTTATCGTTTTAATTCTTTAACTGTGAATTAACAATCAAAATGCAACCTTTTTAGGTAAAAATTCCATTTTATTAACGAGTACCTAATTTTAAATCATTTTTTGCAATAACAGTCTAAAATATAGATTATTAGTATTAAGACGCTTAAACACATAAATAGCCTAAAATAAAATCTGAAACTAATTTTAAATTTGTGCTATAATATCGGACTCTAAAGTAGTGTTTATGCATATATTTTAGGTTTGGCGGTAGTCTAGGTTCCAGAAGAGTTATTTATACTTGAATTTGTTTGAAGTATTAAATAAACACCTACTATCAGTTAATAATAATTATCCAAAGGTAATAAAACAATGCCTAAAATGAAGACTAAGTCTGGTGCCAAGAAGCGCTTTAAAGTGCTAGGTGGCGGAGGCGTTAAGCGTTCTCAAGCGTTTAAACGTCATATTCTAACCAAAAAAACAACTAAAAACAAAAGACAATTGCGTGGTACTGTAATGGTTCATGCGTCTGATGTTGCTAGTGTTAGATCTATGCTACCGTATGCGTAAGGAGTGTGAAATATGACTAGAGTAAAACGTGGTGTTATTGCAAGAGCAAGACATAAAAAAATATTAGCGTTAGCTAAAGGGTACCGTGGTCGTCGTGGTAATGTATATCGTATTGCTAAGCAAGCAGTTATGAAAGCTGGTCAATACGCTTACCGTGATAGACGTCAAAGAAAACGTCAATTTAGAAGTTTATGGATTGCGCGGATTAACGCAGGATGTCGTGAATTAGGTTTCACGTATAGCAGGTTCATTAATGGTTTATCTAAAGCTAATGTTACGGTTGATAGAAAAGTATTGTCTGCTTTAGCTATTACTGATAAAATCGCTTTTGCTAAATTTGTCGAAATTGCAAAAAATAAACTAGCTTAACTTAATTTAATTTCATAAATTGAATTAATATTAAGTTCATACGTAACTACTAAGCGGTAGTGTAATTTAAACGGCGACAGATTTTTATGTGTCGCCGTTTTTATTCCAACGCATAAAAATATACAATTAACTATGAGGGTTCTAAGTGTGGACAATTTAAACTTAGTCTTAACAGAAGTGCTAGACGCACTACATCAAACATTATCCATTCAAGAACTAGAGCAATTAAAATCAAAATACATTGGGAAATCTGGCGTAATTACTGCATTTATGCAAGAGCTGAAAAACTTACCAGTTGAAGAAAAAAAGGAATTTGGGGCAAAGGTTAACCAAATTAAGGTACGTTTTGAAACAGCATTAAATAATCAAAAAGAAATAATTTTAGCTAACGAAATTAAAGAAAAACTTGCGTCAGAGACAATTGATGTAACTTTAGCTGGTAGAAGTGCAAAATCAGGTTCACTGCATCCAGTATCAATTGCGCTTACCCGAATGTTAAATATTTTTGCTGGTTTAGGTTTTGATATTGCGGATGGGCCAGAAATTGAAAGTGATTATTACAATTTTATGGCATTAAATATGCCTGAGAATCATCCAGCACGAGCAATGCAAGATACGTTTTATACTAAAAACTCTAAAGTTTTACGTACACATACCTCACCAATTCAGGTTCGTTATGCAGAAAATAAAACCCCACCAATTAAAGTTATTGCACCAGGTCGAGTGTATCGAGTAGATATGGATGCAACACATTCACCGATGTTTCATCAGTTAGAAGGATTATGGATTGATAAAGGGATTAGCTTGGCTAATTTGAAAGGTGTAATCATCCAATTTCTGAAATTATTTTTTGCTAAAGAAGACTTACAAATTCGTTTTCGGGCATCATTTTTCCCTTTTACTGAGCCATCAGCAGAAGTAGATATATTGTCGGCTAATGGTAAGTGGCTGGAGGTATTAGGCTGTGGTATGGTACACCCACAGGTTTTAAAAAATATGAATATAGATACAGGAGTGTATAGAGGGTTCGCATTTGGTATCGGAATTGATAGATTTACTATGCTTAAATATGGAATTAATGATTTACGCTTAATGTTTGAAAATGATTTAGATTTTTTAACGCAGTTCAAGGGTGTTAATGAGGTATCGTTATGAAGATTGCATTAAGTTGGTTAGAAGAATACTTTATTGATAAGCCAAATTGGGACTTTGTTTTTGATAAACTAACTGGAGCGGGTATTGAAATAGAGGGCATAGAACCTGTTGCTCCGTATTTTAGTGGAATCATTGTTGCGGAGGTTGTTGAATGTGAAAGACATCCAAATGCAGATAAATTAAATTTATGTAAAGTAAATGTCGGCAATAATGAGCTATTATCTATTGTGTGTGGTGCATCCAATGTGGAAGTTGGAGTGAAAGTTCCATGTGCAATTATTGGTGCAGTATTACCCGATGGATTGGTTATTGCTGAAAGAAAAATGCGAGGCGTTACTTCATTTGGTATGTTGTGTAGTGGTGATGAAATCGCCATGCCAAATGGTGTTGATGGTTTACTTTTATTACCACAAGATGCACCTGTTGGCTTGTCGATTCGTGATTATTTGAGTTTAGATGATAAAATAATAGAATTAAAAATTACACCTAATCGTGGAGATTGTTTATCTATTAGGGGATTACTACGTGAAATATCTTCACTTACAGACTATACTTATAAGTATAGTGATGATTATATTTTAAAAACTACAATATCAGATAAAATCAAAGTAAATGTTGATGTTGCAGAAGCATGCCCAAATTATGTTGGGGTAATAATTAAAAATATTAATAATAAAGTAAAACTACCAGATTTTATTATCAAACGGATCTTACGCAGTGGGTATAGAAGTGTGTCACCGTTAGTTGATATTGTTAGTTATGTAATGTTAGAATTGGGGCAACCGCTACATACTTTTGATTACGAAAAAATTGGTGATAGCGTACGTGTTAGATTTGCTAATGAGAATGAAACATTAAAGGTGTTAGATGGTACAGTTGTGACTCTTACCACAGATACTTTGGTGATTTGTGGTGAAGATAATCATGTGGTGGCGATTGCTGGTGTAATGGGTGGTTTAGACTCAGGTGTTTGCGTTGATACTACATCGGTGGTGCTTGAGAGTGCTTTTTTTAAGCCAGATGTTATAGCTGGTAAGACAAAAAAATATGTTGTGAGTTCGGATGCGGCATATCGTTTTGAGCGTGGTGTTGACACTAAAATACAAGAAAAAGCATTACGTTATGCTACACAGTTAATAATTCAATACTTAGGTGGCGAAGCTGGTCAGACTGTGTCTGTTTCTCACATAAATGAAGAGCAAAAGCCATCAATTAAAGTTAAGTTTAGCGAATTTGAAGCTTTGATTGGTATAAAATTAAGTGATGAAGAAATCACCGCAATTTTAACAAAACTAGAATTTAACATAGTAAAACAAGATAAGGTTATGCTGGACGTTACTCCGCCGAGTTTTAGATTTGATATAGCAATCAAAGAAGATGTCATTGAAGAAGTAGCCCGTGTTTATGGGTATGATAATATACCTGCAGTGTTACCTGTAGTTAATTATACTATGGATGCAGTTAATCCATTACAAACTAGAATCAATAAAATAAAATCAAGCTTGGTCTCTAGAGGTTATAATGAAATAATTAGTTATGCTTTTATTGAAGACACTTACGCTAAAATATTTCAATCACCGGAAGGTGTGGTAGTAAGCTTAAAAAATCCTATTGCTGGATTATCGGTTATGCGTTCTACTTTATTTGCTGGATTGGTTCGTACGATGCAAAACAATATTAATCGTGGTGCTGAGTCAATAAAATTATTTGAATTGGCACGTGTTTTTTATTCTGAAGACGAGAATGCACAACCATTAAAAATCGCTGGATTATTATATGGTAATCGTGATCAAATTAATTGGAGTAACCAACGTTGTGAGGTTGATTTCTATGATATTAAATCAGAAGTGGAAATCCTATTAAATAATACGAGTGAAATAAAATTTGTGGCATGTGCCGATTATCAATTTTTACATAGTGGTAGATGTGCTAAAATATATGCTTGCGGTAAAGAAATTGGTATTATGGGGCAGTTACATCCGCTTGTAGGACAAACACTTGGCTTAGATTCATTACCTTATATGTTTGAACTCGACATCAATGCTTTAACTGAACATGATATTGTTTTTTCGTTTCAACCAATTAGTAAATATCAAAAAGTTACTCGAGATTTAGCATTTATTACTGATTCGAGCTTAAGCGTAGGGTTAATGATTAATTATATTAAATCGTGTAACATTGATGATTTAAGAGATGTAGTTGTTTTTGATATCTACAAAGGTTCTCACCTAGGTGAAGGTAAAAAAAGTATAGCAATTAAACTAATTTTTCAGGCGGATAAAACATTGACAGATGAAGAAATCGAAGTAAAAGTTAATCAGGTAATTAAAAATAGTGTAGAACAATTCAACATAAAACTAAGAGGAGATATATAATGACAATAACTAAAAACGAGTTAGTGCAACTTGTAATGAACGAGTCTGAGTTTAAACGTGCTGATGCTTCCAAGTTTATAGAGGATTTTTTTTCTATAATTAGTACTAGCTTAGAAAAGGGGGATGAAGTTAAAGTTCCGGGTTTCGGGAACTTCATGTTAAGAATTAAAAAAGCTCGAGTTGGGCGTAACCCTAAAACTGGAGAAGAGTTCCCTATTTCCGCACGTAGGGTGGTATCGTTTCGCCCAAGTAATATTTTAAAATTAGCAATACGTGACCAACAAAGTAAATAATATATAAAAGGCTTAAATTAAATGGATGAAAATTTACAAAATCGTTTTGATACTATGGTTAAAGCAGTTAGAGAATCAACAATTAATTTCTCACCTAATAATGCTCAAAAACTGAAGTTATATGCTTTCTATAAACAAGTGACAGAAGGTGATATCGTGGGTGAATGCCCATCAATAATCAATATGGTAGAACGTGCTAAATGGCAGGCATGGAATGCAATTAAAGGCATGACAAAAGAAAAAGCAATGGATGGTTATTTAAAAGTATTTCCAGAATAAACATATGACAAATTTGCTTTATCAAACAATTGATACTCGTTCTGGTGCTGTTGGTTATGTAAAACTTGGTGCTGGTGAACCAATGATTTTGATTGTAGGTTATTCTGGTACCTTGTTTCATTGGAATCGGCTGTTTATTCATGAGTTAGCCCAAAACCATACGGTATATTTGGTGGATAATCGTAATATTGGACTAAGTCACTCAACTAATATTGACAGTGCACGTGGTTTAGCTGATGATGTTAATGATTTTATTGATGCATTGGATATAGATAAACCATGGGTACTCGGCTGGTCAATGGGTGGTACAGTTACACAAGAGTTAGCTTGTGCTAATCAAAAAAAGTTACGTGGTTTGATATTAATGGCAACGGTTCCAAGTAATTATTATGTCAATATGGATTTTATGATGTTTATGGCTACGGCTGGCATGTATACAAAAGATGAGTTTAGAAAAAAATTATACTATTTTTTCTTTTCTAAAGATATTGATTTAAGTGAGAATGATTACGTTAAAGCAAATGCTTTAAATTTTTCTAATTATAATTACCGTTTTACGCAACATGCTAAAGATTTTCAAGATGCTTTAATCGTTATGTGGGGTGGTATTAGTGAGACTCAACTACAAGGTATAACGATTCCAGTTTTAATGTTATGGGCAGAAAATGATTTAGTTGTCACTAAAGATGCGCAAAAATTTATGTTAGACAATATATCAAACGCATTTCTTCTTGAATATAATAATGGTGGGCATTTCCTAATTCATAATGATCCAGTGCGAGTTGCTGGTGATATCATTCAATTTAGTAAACAACACGCTCTCAATAAATGAAATTTTAAAAAGTTAAAATAATGATAAAACAAGCATTATATAAAATATTTGGTACACGTAATGATAGACTACTTAAAGGATATGTTAAGGTCGTCCGTCAAATAAATAATTTTGAAGAAACTATTTCTAAATTGTCAGATGCGGAATTACAAGCTAAATCAAATGAATTTAAAGCCAGAATTAGCAAAGGTGAAACCTTACAGGATATTTTGCCTGAGAGTTTTGCGGTTTGTCGTGAGGCAAGCAAACGGGTATTAAATATGCGCCATTTTGATGTGCAGTTAATTGGTGGTATGGTTTTAAATGATGGTAAGATTGCAGAGATGCGTACGGGAGAAGGTAAAACATTGGTTGCAACGTTATCAGCATACTTAAATTCATTGTCGGGCAATAGTGTGCATGTGGTTACTGTGAATGATTATTTAGCCAAGCGTGATGCTCTTGAAATGGGTAGATTATATAACTTTTTAGGCTTAAGTGTAGGGATAAACCTACCAGATATGAACCATGAAGAAAAACAACACGCATATAGCTGTGATATTACTTACGGAACTAATAACGAATTTGGTTTTGATTATTTAAGAGATAATATGGTTTTTGACGCTAAAGACAAAGTACAAAGACCTCTATGTTTTGCAATTGTTGATGAAGTTGATTCTATTTTAATTGATGAGGCACGTACGCCGTTAATTATCTCAGGTCCAGCAGAAGGTACAGAAGATTTATATCTCAAATTAAATAAAGTGCCGAGTCAGTTAAATGCACAAGAAAAAGAAGACAGTACGGAAGGGGACTATTGGGTTGATGAGAAAAACCATAATGTCATTTTATCAGAAGCTGGGCACATTAAAGTTGAAGAGATTCTTTCACAAATGGGATTAATTGCACAAGGTGATAGCTTGTATAATGCGAGCAATATTAGTCTTATGCATCATTTATTAGCCTCATTAAAGGCACATTATGTGTATTTGCGAGATCAACATTACGTAGTTCAAGATGGTGAAATTATAATTGTAGATGAATTCACGGGTCGATTAATGAGTGGACGTAGATGGTCTGATGGGTTACATCAAGCAGTTGAAGCTAAAGAAAATGTAAAAATCCAACGTGAAAATCAAACTATGGCATCTATTACTTTTCAAAATTACTTTAGAATGTATAAAAAATTATCTGGGATGACAGGTACTGCAGATACTGAAGCTTATGAATTTCAACAAATTTATGCTTTAGAAACGGTGGTAATCCCGACGAATAAACCAATGGTAAGAAAGGATCATAACGATCAAATTTATATGAACCTGCAGGATAAGTATAATGCAGTAGTTAAAGATATTGCTGTTTGTCATAAAAATGGACAACCTGTTTTGGTGGGTACTACATCAGTTGAAAATTCTGAGGTTTTATCGCAATTATTAACAAAAGCTGGCTTAAAACACGAGGTGTTAAATGCTAAGCAGCATGCTCGTGAGGCCGATATTATTGTGCAAGCAGGTAGACCAAGCGGAATCACTGTGGCAACTAATATGGCAGGCCGTGGAACAGATATTATATTAGGTGGTAATCCTAAACCAGAAATTGCATTGGTGCGTGCTGATACCAAACTTTCTGAGTTAGAAAAAGAAAATAAAATTACGGATATTATGCTTAAGTGGAGCATTGCCAACAAACAAGTTCTTGATGCTGGTGGTTTGGCAATTATTGGTACTGAGAGACATGAGTCACGGCGGATTGATAATCAGTTACGTGGTCGTTCTGGTCGTCAAGGGGATGGTGGTTCTAGTCGTTTTTACTTATCGCTAGACGATCCATTACTTAGAATCTTCGGTGGTGAACGTATGCGTGGTATGATGCAACGCTTTGGTATGGCAGAAGGTGAATCGATTGAGCATAAATGGTTATCTCGTTCAATTGAGTCAGCACAAAGAAAGGTTGAGGGACATAACTTTGATATTCGTAAACAATTATTAGATTACGATAATGTGTCAAATGAGCAACGTAGAGTGATATATCAACAACGTGACGAAATTTTAAGTAGCCAAGATTTATCAGAAACAGCTGTGGCTATAATTAACGGTGTAGTTGGGCTTAAATTTGATGAATATATGCCTCCAAAATCGGTTGAAGATATGTGGGATGTGTCTGGGTTTGAAAAAATGCTTACGGACACATTCCTTATTAATTATGATTTAAAATCTAAAATGGTTGCTAACACAAATATTAACGAAGAGGATATTAAGACTGAAATTCTTGAAATTGCGCACAAAATGTATACCGATAAAATGATGATGTTTGCAAATCGAGTAAACACAGAAGTTAAACAATTTATTGAGAATATAGTTGCGCAAGATAAATCAGCATGGAATCTTGAATCTTTAGATGATTTTTGTGCACAAAACTCAATAAATGTAGACGAAACATTTACTGAATTTGTTGCTAAAAATCCAAATATAACTAAAGAAGAACTCCTCACTCATTTTAACGAAATAGTAGGAGATGTGGGCAAGTTACAAATCACACGATTCGAACGTGGTATATTATTACAGCAGATGGATTATTATTGGCGTGATCACTTAACTCAATTGGAGAATTTACGCCAAGGGATTCATTTGCGTGGTTATGCTCAAAAAGATCCAAAACGAGAGTTTCAAACTGAATCCTTTAATCTATTTGCGATTATGTTAGATAACGTAAAATATGAGGCGGCACGAGTATTGTTAACCGTTAAAATTCAAGGTATGGATGATATTCCTACAGAAGATCATGCGTTAGAAAATCAAGTGAATTACCAACATCAAGAGATTGGTTCTATTTTTGCACCAAATCAAGCCACTCAATCGAGTGAAAGCCAAAGTAGTAGGGAACGTGCACCAGTTGGACGTAATGTGCTTTGCCCATGCGGTAGTGGTAAAAAATACAAGCACTGTCATGGTAAACTTGCTTAAATGCTAACGCCAATAATACTTCTAGTTATTTTAGGTATTGATTGGGCAAGTGGTTATGCGATAGCTGGTTATGTAATGCGTCACGGTGTGGCGCCAAATGGCTATGCTTTTTGGCAATCTATTGGGCCATTACTGTGTTTGTTTCTTATTCAGGTTCTACGTCGTGATCTACGGTTTATAAAAGGTGGATTACGTTATGCTGTTGGCTGTGGTATTTTTGGTATAGTAATTCCGAATCTAATTATATATTATTCTGCCAAAAATATTGATTCGGGTATACTTACAATACTGGCTAATGTGACACCATTATTCGCTTATTTGCTAGCCCTACTTTTTCATCAAGAAAAATTCAATAAAAGTAGATTAATGTTGGTATTGCTTGGTGTTGTCGGAATTTTAATAATTGTTATACCACTAAAAATCAACATAATATCTGGTTTACATAGTATTTGGTTATACATATCGTTATTAATCCCATTAAGTTATGCCTTTAGTTTTGTATTTGTTTCAAGATATAAACCACTAGCGGGTAATGTGCTCAATTATTCATTTTGGATGTTATTGGTGTCAAGCATGATAATAACACCGTTAACTTTATCTACACATGATTTTTACCCATTAGCTTTGAATGATTTTAATGCGTGTTTAATATTATTAGAAATAATACTTTCGAGTTTTGGTTATGTATTATTATTTATCATTATTCATAAGGTTGGGCCAGTTTTTTTTACTTTGGTTAATGCTGTTGCTGCGGTTAGTGGTGTGTTTTATGCAAGGCTTATATTTAATCAAAGTATTAGTAATTCTATATATGTTGCGATTGTATTAATAGTGATTGCAATACTTG
>CAITEL010000002.1 GCA_903891375.1 uncultured Neisseriaceae bacterium | reverse complement strand
GTCCCTGCTGTGCTGTCATGAAACAAATGCCTTATTTTTAAGGCATTGTCTGCCAACCAAGGACTGCCATTACATATCCAAATTAAATCTGGTTTGTAGGTCAATTTAAGTTGCTTTAAAATATCTAAAAAATACTTATGTGGTGATATTTCTGCTAAATCAATAACCACATCAACGATATCATTAAGTTGATGATGTAAACTACCTTGAGACTCAATCAATTTTTCCATAGTAATAACAATAAAATGATATTGATTTTTCAATTGTTGAATAATCTCAATAGTATTGCGTTCAACTCCACCAACAGCCATAAATATTGGCCAAACAAAAATCACCTTTTTACTTTTAATAAAGTTATCTAACACCAGTTCACTATTTATAAGTTTTATTTCGTTGACTTTCTTCCCTAAATAAATAAATCCGTCATCATCAACGTGTATTTTTGTCTTAAAAATATCTTGCATTTTTACTACAGGATAATCTTCTCCAATTTGCATCAAATGTAAAATTTTACCAACAACAATTTTTAAATTATAGCTATCCCAAAAACGATAACCTAATGATTTTCTAAACACAAGAATATCATTCATATTATTTGTAGACACATAAGGTAACTTCTTAAGCGAACGAGATACAATCACAAAATCTAAATTAAAACATAAAAGTGTAATTAAAACCTGTCGCATCTCCATTATAGAAAAAGGAACATCTAATGGATTATACAAATACTCACTACCTTTGGCAAGTAATATATTAACGATACCATTCTCATTAATAAAAATAGATTTAGATAAATAACTATAATCTGGTAAAGAAATATTTGTCGAATTATCTGACATTGTTCGAGTTATATTAAGTAATGGTTTTGGTTTTTTAAAAAATAATTTTACCACCCACCCTGCAACCTTTCTAAATTTAACTAAATATTTTCTAAACGGTATCCTATAATAATATAGATACATTAGCGATTGTATTTTTTTATTTTGAGGATATTTTGCTTGTAAAATACCTATATCATAATACAACTTAAACAACTTAATATATTCAATCGATAATTCACGTTTAAATTTTTCACCGTCATATGTATTTTTAGTCGCTATAATTTTCTCTTCTAATGCTTCACATTTTTTAATTAATTGATTAACTTTTTCATCAAAATTTATTGTAATTTTAAAAAGTATAAAGACTGGCTTACTTATCCAATTATATAATGTGATTATTTGCGTAACTCCAATAACTGAAGATATTTCTGGATGCAATTGTTCAAAAACAACTGCCATCTCACCAGCTGTTTGCATGCGTCGACAAAAGCCACGTATATTATATGGGTGATAATGTTCTCCTGAAGCTTCAGGATAATAATATATTTGCATTCCACGTTGCTCTAACCGATACCCTAGTTCAATATCTTCAAAATTACATTTAGAAAAAGCATTATCAAAAATAACTGTTTCTTCAAGTAAAAATTTCCTATCAATACTAATATTACATGTATAAAAATGTCTAAAATCTATCATAGAATGCGGTTTAAATCTGTTAAAACTAAACTGTTCATTACCTATCTCTGTAATATGGTACATAAGATGATTTAATTCTAATTGATGATGCCACTCAACACC
>CAITEL010000001.1 GCA_903891375.1 uncultured Neisseriaceae bacterium | reverse complement strand
TCAAAATGATGAAAAAGGTTGGTTATTAGATATAATGCTCCTAATTGAAAGATTTCAAAAGAATTCTTTTTCGCTTAGAGAATTATATCACTTTGAAAATTTTTTAAAAATAAAATACCCAACAAATAATAACATACAAGCAAAAATTAGACAACAACTGCAACTCCTTCGAGATAAAGGATATTTACGATTTACCACTCGCGGTAATTACGAATTAACGTAATTATGAACAAAAAGAACATAACTTTAGAAGAGTCAACCCTAAATTTGACAACTATTTACAGAGCATTATGGCAAATTGAGTTATACCATTTTGAAGGCATTGAAAAATACAATGTAAATATATTTATTGATGCAAAAATACACACCTTTAAAGAAATGTTAAAATTAATAAAAATGCTGACTATGTCGTCAATTGTAAAGATAGATAACAATGTTTAACCCAAGCCAACAGGATGTACGCAATTTCTTTTTTGATGTGTACCAAAAGCATAGAGAACAACAAATGCTAACAGATTTAGAAAAAATTGCCTTAAGTGTTGTTTTTGAACATCCAGAATATGAAAAAGTCTTAAAAAATAAAGATAAATTCCTTACATACCAATGGCTAGCAGATGATGGAGAAACCAATCCATTTTTACATTTAAGTATGCACATGACAATACTCGAACAGCTCTCAATTAATCAACCAATTGGTATTAAAACATTGTATAATGACTTATGCAAAAAATTTGAAACTGAGCATAGTGCACAACACGAACTAATGGATTGCATTGCAGAAATGATTTGGCAAGCACAAAAAAGCCATACAGCACCAGATCAAAACATTTATTTTGAATGTATAAAACAAAAATTAAACTAATAACATACAGAAGGCTTAATAATGCAAAAAAAATCCCCACGCCATTTGGCTAGAAGTCTAGCTGTTCAAGGTATTTATTCATATAAAATTAACCAATGTTCAATTATTGAAATAGAAGATTATCTAAATAAAAATAATGGTCCTATTTTTGAAAAAGCCAATTATGAACTAATGCACTATCTTATTGAGCAAACATTACATGATTTTTCACATAATGTAGCACGTTATACACCATATCTCAAACGTGAGATAAGTGAGATTAATCTAATTGAACAAATAATTTTAGCTATCGCAGCTACTGAATTATTAAATAATTTGAATGTACCTGCCTATGTTATCATAAATGAAGCTATTGAATTAGCCAAACTTTATGGCTCTGAGGATTCGTATAAATTTATTAATGGCCTAGTTGATAAATTAGCACTCGAAGTTCGTCATGAAGAAATGCAATCAAGCAAACCCAAACGCTCAACTTAAGTAGATTTATACACACCATGCAAATTGATCAGTATATCATTGATGAAGTTATCAGTCGTTCAGATATCGTAAATACAATAGGTAAATCGCTTAAATTAAAACGTTCTGGTGGCAATTTCTTTGCATGTTGCCCATTTCATAAAGAAAAGACAGCGTCACTCTCTATAAATGCAAAAGATCAATTTTTTCACTGTTTTGGTTGTAATGAATCTGGTAATGTTATAACTTTTATAATGAAGTATCTTGGTCTCGATTTTATTGATGCAGTAAAACATCTAGCTCAAGACTGTGGGGTACATATACCAGAATCTGAAATTAAAGTATCTAAAGAAGTCATTCAACAACAAAAAGAACATAAATTAACCCTTAATGAAACACTAGAGAAAACTGTCAGATTTTACCAAACGAACCTAAAAAGCAATAAAAATGCCACCCAATACTTATTAAATCGTGGATTATCCCCTGAAATTATTCAAAAATTTTTATTAGGATATGTCACAGATAATTTTAACGCCCTCGCCGAAGCATTCACAGATTACCATAATAATCCCTTTTTACTTGAAGCTGGTTTAGTTATAAAAAACAGCTCTGGTAAATTATATGATAGATTTCGTAATCGTATTATCTTCCCTATCAGAAATACCCGTGGCAGTGTAATTGGATTTGGTGGTCGAATCACTGATGCTGGTGAACCAAAGTACCTGAACTCTCCTGAGACTGAATTATTTAATAAATCTAATGAATTATACGGGTTACATGAAGCGCAAAAAATAATTCGTGAAAAAAAATTTGTAATCGTCGTTGAAGGTTACATGGATGTGATTGCACTCTCCCAATTCGGAGTAGAGAATGTAGTAGCAACAATGGGAACCGCAGCAACAGAGGAACATATTAAAAAACTTTTCCGTTTGTGTGATGATATTTATTACTGTTTTGATGGAGATAATGCTGGCCGAAAAGCGGCATGGCGTGCCTTAGAGCGTTCTATAACTCATGTAACTGATCTAAAAGCATGTAATTTCGTATTTTTACCAGAAAAACATGACCCTGATAGCTTTATTAGACAATTTGGTGAAAAATCTTTCCTCAATCAAATAAAAGATAGTTCTATACCACTCTCCACTTATTTAATGAAAGAATTATCTCTTTCTGTAAATACAACCACCCAAGAAGGACAAGCCAAATTAATTAGTCTTGCCAAACCATATATTGAACAAACAAAGGCAATGGCATTACAAGTAATGCTAAAGAAACAATTAGCAAATATTGTACAACTTGAACCATCTGCACTAGAAAGTATTTTAAACAACCGTTCTCGCTACGCATTTTATAACAGCCGATGGAATAAAAATCAAATATCCGCACCTAAAGAGAAGTTAAGTCAACCAAAACTTAATAAAATTAATACCATTATTAGAAATGCACTAATTAATGTAAACTGGGTACATAATTATCGATTACCAGATAATATTAGCGAATACAATACCGAAATAAAAGAACTTATTTTATTTTTAGATTATATTGGGCAAAATTATAATATAAATGAAAAAGCTAACATTAAAGACATAACGGATTGTATCGAGTTTACAGCATTAACCCCACAAAATCAAATCTTTTCACAAAATGAAGTTACAATTACTGAAAAAGAATTTCAAGCAACTCTTGAAAATTTATTTGGTTTTAGTAAAACCAAAGCAATTAAAATTCCTAAAATTCTAATGCCGAATGAGAAATAAAATATGAATACCCCTAATATCCTACTACCAAAAAATGCAAAACAAATATTTATTCAAGGTCCAGTTGGTCGTCTTGATTGCCTAGAACTTATGCCAATCAATCAAAATATCACTGGAATCGCTATTGTATTTCACCCCGACCCGACTGCTGGTGGCACATATACCAATAAAATTGTGCAAACAATCGCTAAAGTCTTGTGTCAAAAAGGATACCTGTGTGTCTGCCCTAACCTCCGTGGCGTTGGTTTAAGTGACGGCACGCATAATAGAGGTATTGGTGAAGTTGATGATGCTTATGCTATACATCAATATTTAACTGCGAAATACCCTGAACTACCCCTCGTACTTGCTGGGTTCTCCTTTGGTTCAGCAATTGCCAGCCAACTATCCATGCGTGTTGAATATGAAAAATTAATTTTAGTTGGGCCATCTGTAGTAAAAAGTATAGTCACTGTATCTGATATAACAAAAACGATTGCTATTTGTGGCGAAGACGATGAGATTGTGTCGCCTGATGCAGTACGCCAATGGTCAAAAGATAATGAATTGCCTGTAATCTGGTTTCCTAATACAGGGCATTTTTTTCATGGAAAATTAATTACATTACAAAATATTTTAAATTATTTCCAACTTTAAAATTTATAATAATGCAACAAATACAATGATCCAGTTATTACAATTAGTTTTTTATTCA
Source organism: uncultured Neisseriaceae bacterium (assembly GCA_903891375.1). GTDB lineage: Bacteria > Pseudomonadota > Gammaproteobacteria > Burkholderiales > UBA11063 > Aquella. Next base: position 12,447 of record CAITEL010000001.1, on the reverse strand, counting down.
TTGACTTCGCTAGTTCAAATGCTTTAATTGGCTCTTCTTCATGGTAATAATTTGTTTCTATTGACTGATAGCTATTTTTTTTAGCAATTTCATATAAATTACTTGCGGGTAGACCACGACTTGTATTACTTATTGAAGTTAAGATAATATAGCTCGATATCTTATTAAAATGTGCCAACATTTGTGGAATATTTTTATCGGCTAAAATAGATGTTATTATGACTACATCTTCCCTATTATAATTTACCGATAATGTTTCATACAGTACCTTAGCCCCAGCTTCGTTATGTGTGGCATCGAGTAATGTATTAGGATTCGTAGCGATAAGTTGTAGTCGCCCAGGCCAAATGGTATGTTCTGCTGAGAATTTAATATGCTCTTCAGCTAGATTTAATTGCCGAAATACTTGATAAGCACAAAGAAAATTTAAAGCCTGAAATTTTCCAAATAAATTCAATGTGTATTTTCGTAAAATTCCCGAAGAATATTCTTTAAACTCTACCGTAGTTTTAAAATCTGTAAAATCTAAAGAATTTGTAATCTCATATTTATCCAATATATTCGTATATATTGCAGTACGGTTAAGTATTTCTGTAATTAATTCAGGCGTATTATCTGCAATAATTACAGTGTTATTTTTGATGATCCCAGCTTTTTCATGTGCAATTTCAACCAATGAATTACCTAGCCAATTTGTATGCTCTAATGAAATATTAGTAATTATCGAAATTAGTGGCTGAGTAATTACATTGGTGGCATCATGTTCTCCACCCATACCAACTTCAAGAACTAAATACTCTATTTGTTTATCAGAAAAATAATAAAACATTAGAGTCGTAAGTAACTCAAATGGGGATAATTCAATTGCGTGTTCTACCAATACTTGTTTAATTTTAAAAAAAATTGATTCTAAATCGGCATCGGTAATTTGAATACCATTATGAACAATCGTCTCATTTATTCTGTGTTGGTGTGGACTAGTATATTTACCAACATCATATTTTGCGTGAACAAGTCCAGTTTCAATAAATGTAGCAGTTGAACCTTTACCATTGGTACCTGTAATATGAATTACTTTATAGTTATTTTGCGGATTACCTAAATATTTAAGCGCAAGTTTGATTTTATCTAACCCTGGTGTAATTTTTGTATTGGCTGGATTAATTAACTCATCTATTACATCTTTATGCATAGGTCAATATTCTTTTTTACTAGATCAAACTATAAAAAAATACTAAATAAATACCCAGTTAAAACCTCGGTAATTACAATAGAAATAATAAAACTGATCCATAATTTATGTGCGCTTAAACCTGAAGACTCCTTAAAAGCATTAACTAATAAAGTTATTTGCCAGATTAATCCAGAAAATACAATAAACATTATAAATGGGTTATTAATATGCCTTCCTGCTTCTGGAGGAAGAAAATAATTTTTATTTATTTGATAACAAATAAATAGTATGATAGTTACCATGAAATAAGAAATGCGTGCTAACATCACTGTACCAATAAAATCAATAAATCGCAAATGTTTTTGTTGCAATATTTTAGCACAAGCAAAAAATGAAATACTTAAAGTAAGGCACACGAAGATATTTTCAAGAATTATCTTGAAAATATTAACATGTGCTTGTTTCATGTTTCCCGTATAAATATAAGAAAATAAACTAGGGAAATGGATTAATGTTTTATCTGCTAAATAACTCATCAATAAGATTATTAAAATGCCAATTAGACACGCATACCATCCTACTATTTTTTGAAACGGATTAACCAAAAAATTAAAAAAGTTTGGTTTATTTGCCACAGAAGATAATATCGCAGAAAGTTTATTATACTCTTCTGTGGTTATTTTATTTTGATTTAATAAATTTAATAACCGTTTTTGTTCTTCATTCATTACATATTACCTATAAATATACTTGAAGTATTTGGATTTTGTTTGCTAAGACAATGAGTATAGTTGATTTTTAACATACTCTAGCTTAATCCGTTCTTGTTCCAATCTAATATTTTCACCATAATGATTCTTAAGAAGTTTATTGTATAATTCTTGCTCATTATCGGTTAAATTGACCAATTGTGCATTAGTCTGTTTACTCTCATGGGTGCATAAATCTTTAAAGACTTCTAATGTATTAATATCCATCATAAGTGATTGTGTTTGTGAAAAATATCCACGCATTTGTGATAATATAGCAAAACCATGGGTGTCAATGTCACCCCAGTAAATTATTTCTTTATCCTTTAGCCACTTGATATGCTTTAAGACTTCAACACCATAACCTAAACCAAAAATAATAATTGAATCTGCAACTTCTGGGAAACTAATACCACTTATTTTATTTTCAGTAATAAATATCTTGTTACAAGGTATATCAATTAGCATAAATTCATGTAATGGAATACTAAAATCACTTATCTGTCTAAGCCAACTATTACTATCGCAGAATTTATGGTTAAGTGAATTATCCAATAACCGAAAACGAATATTGATATTATGATTTTTTATGCCATATATTTGCTCAAATACGCCATGGGCAAGACTTTTAACTGATTCTGTATTACTAGACATTACGCTTACTAAAGTATGAATAATTTTTTTATGGGTTTCAATAAATTTCGTATCAACTCCAACAATATCAAGTTGCCGTAAATATACATTACTTGATGTATTACGATGGAGATATTGACACACCTGAATAATTCTTTGCCAATCATCAAAGGTATAATTCATAATGTTTTTAGTATTATCTAGTAAAAAAGTGTAAGCTACTGGCAATTTATCGAGGATATAATCGCAAATGCGACAAAATTCTAAGTACGTCGCAGTATACTCGGTAGTTTTTAACCAAGAATTAATTTTATTAAATGTAATATAGGTCGGTATTTTTTGCGTACCTAAGGTGCGATAATCTTGATTACTGTACTCAATCATAAACCCGTATTTTTGTGCATTATCTTGCATTTTTAAAAATATAGCCTGAAATTTTGCAAAATTTAAGCCGAGTTCATTTGATTTTATTTTGGGTAGTTTCAACTGTAATGGGAAGATATTCTCTTTACTTATATATGCATGTAATACTTTTATAGTCAATACGCGTTTAGCTTTACATTGGATATCTTTAAATTCAAAGACACTGTGCATTAGTATCTCATCTACTGCTTAGAGGCGGCATCACTTTGCACCGTCGGAATATTTGAATCTGTCTTAATAGAAGATATTATTTCCACTTCCATTTGTTGTTTATTTGCCTTATATTCTTCAATAGTTAAATTCCTAACCTCAGAACGGCAACCATCATGATTATGGACAAAATGTACTGCACTAATGTAATCTTCAATAGTGCGGATTTTTTGTAATGGAGTAACCACAAGTAATTGCAAATTTAGACGTTTAAACAGCTCCAATCCATAGCGAGTACTTTCATCAGAACCACGCCCAAATGCTTCATCAATTACGACAAAACGAAACGAACGAGGTTGATGTGTTCCATATTCTAATCCAAATTGATACACTAATGCTGAGGCTAAAATAGTGTACGCGAGTTTTTCTTTTTGTCCACCTGATTTACCTGAAGAGTCGGAATAAAATTCACGCTCACTATTGTCGTTAAACCAGCGTTCGCTTGCTGAGAAATTAAACCAATTACGCACATCAATAACTTTATTCATCCATTTGCGATCCATATCTATGAATCCTGCACGGCCTTTAAATCGATCAATTAATGTTTTAATTTGTAAAAATTTATCTTCAGAATAATAGCTATTATTATCTAAGGTATTGCTTAAGCAACTTCTCAGTTCAGTGGAAAACGTCTTAATTTCGTTATCCTGCACTGGGTCAGCAAGTAGCGTGATATATGTGCCAATGCTATATTCAATATCCTTTAATGATAGATTAATTGTACGAATTTTATTTTCAATATCACGTCGTTCTTTAACTATTTGATTTTGTAATAAAGCAACACTGTTAATTGTTCCTTCATTTAATAATGTTTTAAACCGTGCTTCATGGCGTGGTAAATCTTCTTTTTGTAGCCCAGTTAAAATCTTTGAAAATTCGACAGCCGCATCTAAATTGACGTCTACTTCAGTAGTTTCAGCAGGGTAGGCATTCTTATACGCTTGCATTTTTTGAATTATTTGTTCAGTTAATGTTTTTTGTTGCTGACTCTTACTGTCTATCTGTCGTTGTATGTGTGTACGTATTGTGGTTTGAGCGGTGTTTATTGTGTGTAAATTTATTTCTTTAGTAGTTATAACTTCTTGTTGAATCTTTTGTAGTTGTGGAAAAATTTGGGTTTGTTCATCAGCTGTATACTTATCTAGACAGGCTATAGCCCCATTTAACTCATTATTTAGATCCTTAACTTTTTGTTCATTACCACCTTTTAGACTAATTATACTATCTCGATTATTTCGCTCTTGATTACGTGTTTTTATAGTTTGTTCAAGTTGTGTTTTTAATAAATTCAATATATCAGAACTTTTTTCTAATTCTAGCTTTTCTTTTTGTAAGTTTTGAATTTGCGTAGCAGTTGTTTGCCAATACAATTCGAGAAAATCATCAAATTTCAACAAATCCCGACAAATATCACGAGTGTTGTTAATCTTGTGTTGCGTTGACGCTGTTGTAGTTAATTTTACCGTTAGACTGTTCCCACGAGTATTTAATAAGTTTAAATTATTTTCTAAAACTTTGATTTTATCTTTATTAGTCCAGCCTAAAATATAACGACTTGCATCATGAATATTATATCGATCATCTTTTTCATGACGCAAACCACTACTTTTTATTTGCCCATTTATACTTAAAGCTTGCGCATAATGATGAAAATCATCTAAATTATCACAACAAACATAATTAAATCTAGTTTGAATCTGATTATTTAACCAATCAACAAATATACTATCTGGTTTAATATTAAGTTTGTTCCAAATTGAATCTTCGTGCTGGTTACTAGCTAATGTAATTTTTTCTTGATTAACTTTATAATAAACCAATTTACCTTTTAAATCAGTATTGTCAACATATTGACTGATAGCTTTGTAATGTTTATCAGCAACCAACATACTAAGACCAAAATTATGCATAACTCTTTCTATCGCACCGCTCCACTTATTGTCATTAACTTGGAGTAATTCGCCAATAAATGGAACATCATCTTCTTGTAAATTTAAATGAATTAAGGCATCTAACATTTTTTGTCGTAATGTTAGCATTTGCGTAGGAATATTGCTATTTCTCGCCTTTAGGGATTTTATTTCATTTTTGAGTTGAAGTTCTTCATCATTGATGAGTTTTAAGTCAATTCGTATTGCTGTCACATCTTCCTGTAATTGATTAAGCTGAGATTCACAGTTAACTAAATTTTTTGTGGCATGGGTTTTATTATTTATAAAATCATCTTCATGCCTTATCAATGTTAGTGATAACTGTTTTGCTAATTCATCATACTGTGTGGCATTATGTTGTTTACGTTGTAGTTCACGAGTTTGTCGTTCAATTTCACTAGCTAGTTCGTGCAGTCTTCTGCCACCATTTTCATCAATACTATATCTAAGCTGTTGTTCTTGCTCTGTTAATTTTTCTATATTCTGGTCAGCGAGCGTAATGCTTTGTTCATTTTTCTGTATATCAAGTAATAGTTTACTAATTTTATCATTGAGTAATTTAATTTTATATTTAGCGATATATCCATCAAGAGCACTACGACATGCAACTAAATTATTTACGTCACTAACTATAGCATCATATTTTTTAGTATTCTCAGCTATCGGCGTTAAAATTTCGATTTGATTCTTGGCTTTTAAAATAGCATCATGAGCACGATTTAAATTCTCGAAATTAGATAACATTTCATTGATTAAAGTACCAATATCACTTTTTTCTAACATATGATTACGTACAAATTCAGTTAAATTACCAATAGACTTCATTGAAATTGTTTGATAAAATAAATCTAAAGCTTGTTCGTTTTGTATACCAAAAAGTTGGCGAAATTTAGAGTTATATTCTTTAAAGTTATCAAATAACTGCACATGCTGAGTGTCTTGTAATTTTTTGCGTAATTTTAAGATACTATCACCAAATTGACTAAAGTTTACTGCGATACTCAATTCATTTTGTGCGACAATAAAAAACCGCTCGGGGTTGCGATTGCCATCTTTTAACCAAAATACTTGTGCTAAAGTAACCCCCTGCAAGAGATTAGCGTTATAAAAATATCCAGAAATAACCGTATAAGAATTCTCATCACGTAATGCAATAGCTTTAGAAGATTGGGTTAAGTCATCTTGTTCATTTTTATATTCACCACGAATATATGAATATAAATTACGTTCTTTAGACTCAGCCCCAGCCGCCCGATTATAAATAATCTTATGATGCGGCACTAACAATGTAGTTAAGGCATCTACTATAGTTGATTTTCCAGAACCTATATCACCAGTTAGCAGTGCATTATTACAATTTGGTTCAATTTTCCAAATTTTATTATTAAATGTTCCCCAATTGTAAATTTCTAGATGTTTTAACCGAAAGCCAGAATTTGAGGCATCATTAGTGCTAAAGTCTAAAAGACCCAATGTATCCGTGACAGGTTTCTCAATTGCTGTTAGCATATTGATGATACTCCTCTAGTTTTTTATCTAAATTACTTAACCATTGTGCATCAACGATAGCTTTAATTATTCGTTTAACTTCATAACGGTTTTCATTATTTTTTAGTTTACGTAAGAATCCAAGATCAATTAGTTTATTGATACATGTTTCAATTTGTTCTCGGGTTTTGTGTTCATTACTTCTTTGTGGTAAATATACTGACATCATATCAACAATTTGTTCTAGCGTTAAAATCACTCGATTATTTCCGTTACTCGTATCATTTTCTAATAATTGTTTTCTCATTAAAACACATAGTAAACTAACAGGGTAACTTAACTGGCGTTTGGTGATTAATTGTGGTAAATCAACTTCACTATTAGTAAAATCTTGCTGACGAAGAAAGGCATAACCTTCTGATTCATCAATAAAAAGCTCTAGACCAATATGGTTAAAATATTCTATAATGGCTTGTTGGTTATTTAATAAATCATTCCATAATTCGGGGGTATTTTCATTATAAATTATTCCCTTCAATAATGCTATAAGTACTTTTTGCATGAATCACCTAGTAAAAATTACATTGGGTAGGTTAATTTGTTTATCCATATTTTTATCATTTAACCATTGTAGAACTTCTGTTTTTGTGTCATCAATGAAAGCTTTTTTATTTTTACTGGCTATATGTAAATAGGTGATAATTTCTGCTAACCCATGACATAAAGGATAAGCTTCAATAATTTGACGTAATGATACTTGAGGGTAGCATTGTAATAATTTTTGAATTCGTTGTAACAACTCTTGTTCATCAACATGATTTTGATTGTATAAAATATCGAGTGAAACATCAGTCTCACCAATTTGTAGCACCTCCTCATTGATTGATGGATTTTTTGGTGGACTAAATAATGGCTTTGACATAACCAGGTCAATTTCTGGCTTTACGTCAGTTATTGTACTAAAAATATTATTTTGCGGTATTTTATGTTTTATTTCAATTGTATTTTTTTCTATGGATTTAATTAACGCCATTATACGTTTATTTTCTAGATAAGTTTGGTTATCTAGAAATTTGCGTAATTGCTCCGCAATTAAATTGTATGTGCGATACACCTTTTCACCAACATCAAGTAAATGGCGATCAATATTTGGCAGGAATGAGTTAAATTCCTCAGATTTTACTTCTGGAAGTTTAAAGATTTTTTGCAACATTTCTTTTAATTCATCTTGACGTGTTGGTGACATTAGGTATTCCCAAAAAGCACTAAAACTACGCCCTTGGTCTGAATCTTTAATACTATCTTGTTCTAAAAATATCTCATCGAGTAAATTACCTTTACTTTTCTCACTTAAGGTAATTCGCTCCCGCATATCACGATCTAACATTCTAAAGTTATATTCTACTTGCCGAAAATCACCCAATAACTGTAGTGCAGTTTCATCAATTTGCATGTATCGTTCTTTTATTTGTCGAGTATCATAAACATCGATATTACCAGCTTTAACTTTTTTTATTTCAAGCTCTATATCTTTTTTCTTTTGCTGTAATTCTAATAAACGTATTTGTGGGTCGGTCTCGGTATGGTTTACCATTTCCCGAATCAGCTGGAATAATTGTAATAAGCGAGACTCTGTGCCTATAAATTGTTTTTGCTCCAACCCTTGAATAAAGAGTAAAGCTTGTTCTGTCGACGGATTAATATCAACATCTGGATCATCTTTATTTGGTGGATAGTAAATGCGTAAGAATGCGTTTTCTTGATGCGCCCAGTCTTCAATGTATTCTTTAGCAGATTTTGGATACAGAAGCTCACCATATACCGAATGTAGATGAAATAAATAATCATCAAGTTTAGTTATGATTTCACTGTAGTTAATTGAACGTTGATTGGCTTTTATAAATACATTATACAGAAAACTTAAAATAAGTGGAGAATTATCTATATATAGTAATCGCCATGCAGGATTATGTTTACGAATATGTTGTAAATACTCATAACTTAATTCTTGCTGATTTTTAGATTCCATATACCCTAATAACTATAGAGAAATTAATACATTACTTTGTTGTATACCAATTAAACACACAAACCAAACAATAATTATACCATATTTCCAGTAAGCACATATTTATAAATTGTTTATAATGCGCCCATTCAAGATTAAAATTGAAAAAATAGCTCTAAGGCGTGATTTATGCTACAATAACGGTGGTTTTGCAGTGATGCAAGGCGATGGCGCTTCAGTTAAGCGTCATTGACCTCTCTAATAAAAAAAGTCGGATTATCTCTTCAAATAAACATCCGACTTAGTATTAGAAAGAAACATCGTAGCAACAAATCTTTAGAAAGATAGCTACAAAACTGGTAGCCCATTGACAGTGGGCTATCTTTTCACGTGTAATTATGCCATATTTTCAGATTAAAAGTCAAATATATTTCAAGATTTTGCCACTAACATTCTAAAAGGTTTTACGACAGGCTGAATAAACAAAATCAACAAAGAGTATGAAAATTATTTGATTTAATTTCGACGATTACATTTAAATTATCTCTATCAATAATGCCTTGCAGAGCTAATCTAATGAATTGTGAGTTAGGGTATCCTAAAAGTGTGGCATATTTTGCTGCAAGTTTTGGGCTAAGTATTTTTCGGTTGTGTTCAATGTCACACAATTGTTGTTTGGATATCCCTAGTTTATGTGCAAATTCAACTTGTGAAAGCTCATCACATAATCTAATAGAATGGATTGCCTTACCTAAAGTTAATTTTGAACCTGATACATGCTCAAGAAATTCTAGGGTATCTCGAGTAGGATTGTTTTTAGTAGTCATGCTTATTTACCTCTACAATTTCAATAAATTGAATTTGACCATTATTAAGCTCTACATAAATGGCTCGATAACTTTTATTTAATCGAATAGAACGTTGTCCAAGCCGATTGCCATACAGTGGTTCATCGTGGTACCCACTAACTTTTCGCACCTCTAGTATGCCACTGTGGTTAATCGCTTCCACCCATAAAGTTAATTTCATTACTATATGTTGCGGAAGCTTGGTTATTTGTTTCTTAGCTTTTGGGCTTAAAAGTACGTCAAATGTATTTTGCATACCTTATTGTACACCCAATAAGCGTACTAATGCGAATAAATTTGTGTAAATGTCAAATATATTTCAAGTTTTTGTACCGCATTCTGGTTTACTTAGCAATACACTCGTTTGAAATTTTAGCGAAAATTTCCGACTCAATGCCTACCCGTACATTTCTAAGTCCTGATCCCATCGAATTAAAAACATAGGAAGTATACGCTTGTTTATTTTCCTGATACATCCAGTTAGAGTCAAAACCGAAGGTATCACCTCCATGACTATAATAATTAAAATGATTACCATCAGGAAGTTGAACAAAGTATTCCATAATGCCTAAACCATAACCCAAGCCTAATCCGCTTTTAGTTTCCTTATCTACGATCACGATATGTTCACCAGCTTTATAGTTATCACCACTTTCGGTTGAAACTAAATCTTTTAATTCAGCTAATTGCTTAGAACCAAGCAATCCACCTTGAGATTTATCTTTAAATAACGCCCTTACATATATACTCATCTCTGCTGTATTAGATACAATAGCACCTGCAGCATTTGCAACAGAAAGTGAATAAGGTTTAATATCTACTCCATTATGAATAGGCTTAGTGGTGTCTGGTAAGCCAAAAACATAGCCACTCATTAGTAATTGTTGTTGTAATGGATTTATTTCTTGTGCTGGAATATCCTCTATATAATATGTATGTGTAAATTTCAAAGTATTAAAAATTCTTGTCGTAATAAGCTCCTTAAGGTTACGATGTGTAACATAAGAAATAATTTTATTCATAATTATATAATTAGTGTTTGAATAATGCCATCCTTGACCAGGTTGAAAATCTGGCTGTTTATCTACAACAAAGCTAATTAAATCATTCGTTGAAAATGGGCGGTAGGGGTATTCTTGATACACAGCAAAAGCATCTGCGATATAATTAGGAATTCCACTTGTCATGTTCAGTAATTGACGTAAAGTAATTTTATTCCATTCTGTATTCCAAGGTTCTAGTGGTGTAGGTTTAGGATTATTTAAAACTTCACCAATAGTACTACCCAACCCATTTGCCCCAAAAAATCCCTCTGATTCCAACTGCAAAGCAACCACAGCCGTAAATGACTTAGTTGAACTACCAATTTGATAAATCGCATCACTAGGCAAATCTATGGCATTTGGTTCATTACTTATTTTACCCGAGGATAAAACAAGTGGTAGATTATTATTAACTCCATTACACTGAAATGTTAGTGGAATACCAGTAATTCCTGCCGTTTTTGCATCTTTGCTCTTTACTGCATCATTTAATACCGATTGTAAATCAATTGTATTATTTTGATGTACACTTGATGTTTGAGGTGAATTATTCTTAGTGGTTGAGGCTCCTGCATTATTGTCGCATCCAGTCATAGTCACTAAAAATGTAACAAATGCTAGGAGTACAAATAACTCTTGTATCCCACAAAATATTAAAGAAACGTGTTTTGTTCTCATAAAAGTATCCATAAAATTAGTTAGTTATACTTAGCACGGGCACAAATTGAGGTTTTTGATGAGCGACGCCGTGTACTTTAGTACATCAGGAGCGAAAGCGGAAAGCTCAATACATGCCCGTGCCAAAGTATATAAAGCACTCGTGATCGTACATTTACCTATCACTTATGCGTAATAATCAGGTGATTCACGCTGATTTTAGATTTAAAGATTATTAGTTATATTAATTTGCTTTTTAATCAGAAATCATATCACAACTATCAATTGCTGTATTGAAAGCTTGATTAATTATCTCAAATTGAAGATTACAACGTAAATTAGTTACTGAATTTAAAGTAAAAACTGTCGATATATTTTTATCTTTCGCATATACCCATTGTGAAGAAAAACCAGTAGTACCACCAGGTTTAAAATAAATAACTTCAGAAGTACCATCTTGAGTCGGTATCACACTTGCAGCATAACCTAAGCCAAACCCTTTATTCACGGCTGTAGTTAACGCATCAATTTGTTCACCTGCTTTATATCCACCCTCATCTTTCATTGCCACAAAATTAGTTAGTTCTGCTTTTTCGTCTTGAGTTAAAAAATTACTATCTTGGCTAAATATCGCTTGTATAAATTTATTCACATCTGATGTGTTAGAAATTATACTACCAGCAGTACTTGCCAATGATAGCGAATAACCTTTTATATCAACGCCATTGTAAAAATATTTTGTTTGCAATGATTCTGGAATATCAGCAACTAAATACCCACTCATAAGTAATGATTGTTGCCATGTTCTAGTAATTGAACTTTCAGGTAAATTCTCCACAAAATAAGTATGATTTAGTTGTAATTTCTCAAAAATCTTATTTTTAAGTTGTGATTGTACACTATCAAGATTATAAGGATTTTCTGGATCCGTTACCTTAGCAATTACTAACCCCATAATTAAATAATTTGTATTAGAATAATAATAGCCTTTACCAGGATTAAACTGTATACTTTCAGTAGCAACATAACTTAAACCATCATTTATAGAAAAGTTATCATATGGATTATTCATCATAATCATTAAAATTTGGCTAGCCTCAGTATAATTGGGTATACCACTAGTCATATTGAGTAATTGACGTAAAGTTACTCTATTCCACGCTTTATTCCAAAATTGTGATGAGGGTTGTTCCCCTAAAATATCCCCAACCATACTATCTAAACCTTTTTCACCAAAATATTTTTGATTCGTTTTGGGGTTTATTTCATGTGCTAATTTAAGC